>NZ_JAIQXV010000002.1:300000-432824 GCF_020166415.1 Deinococcus multiflagellatus | reverse complement strand
GACTTCACCCTTTAAAAGAGGCCCCTCTTTGGGGCCTCTTTTTTATGCTCTGCTGGCTGCTGTGCGCTATGAGCAGAAGCCTGGGCCAACAGTTGCCCGGGACCACCGCCCACCTGCGGGCGTTTATTGAGGCGCAGCCCCTCTTCTTTGTGGGCACCGCTGCCCCGGATGGCCGGGTCAATGTCTCGCCCAAGGGCCTGGACAGCCTGCGGGTGCTGGGGCCCAACCGGGTGGTCTGGCTGAGTGTGACCGGCAGTGGCAACGAAACCGCCGCCCACTTGCTGCAGCACCCCCGCATGACGCTGATGTTCTGTGCTTTTGAAGGGCCTCCCCTGATTCTGCGTCTCTATGGACGGGCCACCATGCGGCAGCCTGGAGACGAAGGCTGGGCTGGGCACCTCGCCCTGTTCCCCGCACTGCCGGGCACGCGCCAGCTGTTCGTGCTGGACGTGGATCTGGTGCAAACCTCGTGCGGCATGGCCGTTCCGCTGATGACGTTTGAGGCGCCGCGTGAGGACCTGAACCGCTGGGCCGAGCGCCAGGGCGACGAGGAACTGCACGCCTACCGGGCACGAAAAAACCGCCTGAGTCTCGACGGCTACCCCACCGGCCTGCCGCAGCGGTAGACACCTCCCCCCTGGGTCCCTATAATTCGAATGTTGCCCGCCACAAGGCGGGCTTTTACCAGCGTGGCCCCGGCCTGAGTGCCTGCGGTCCCCCGCCCCTTCAGGGACGCTGGGAGCAAAGCCGCCCCTAAAGGGCCTTTGCGAAGGAGCAGCTCATGGCGAAAGACGGCCCCCGCATCATCGTGAAAATGGAAAGCACCGCCGGCACCGGGTTCTACTACACCACCACCAAGAACCGCCGCAACACGCAGGCGAAGATGGAACTGCGCAAGTACGACCCCGTGGCCAAGAAGCACGTGGTCTTCAAAGAGAAGAAGGTCTGAGCTTCCGCGCCTGCGGGCGCTTCATGCCCGCTGTGACCAGCGGACCCCCCCTTTTTCTCTGTCGCAGGTGAACGCATGAACTTGATTCAGTACTTCCGTGATTCGCGCGCCGAACTGTCGCGCGTCTCGTGGCCCAGCCGGGCGCAGGTGCTGGAAGGCACGCAGGCCGTGCTGATCTTTGTCATCGCCCTGACCGTGATCGTCTGGATCATGGACCTCTTGTTTCACAACCTGATTCGCGCGGTGCTGCCATGAGTATCGAGTGGTACGCCGTGCACACCTACGTGGGTCAGGAAGACCGCGTGGAGCAGCACCTGATGGAACGCGCGGGCAAACTGGGCATGCGCGGCACCAAGATCTTTCAGGTGATCCAGCCGGAAGAGGAAGCCGTGGAGCTGCGCGAGGGCGGCAAAAAAGAAACCGTCCGCCGCAAACTGTTCCCAGGCTATGTCTTCGTGCAGATGGACGTGGAAGACGACGACGCCCCCGGCGAACTGGGCGAGTCCTGGGAAGTCGTGCGCGGCACCAACGGCGTGACCGGCTTCGTGGGCACCGCCACCCGCCCTGTGCCCCTCTCGCCCGACGAGGTGCAGCGTCTGCTGGCCTCGGTGGGCGTGGCGGCGCAGCCGGTGGTGGAAGAAGCGCCGCGCGTGAAGATCGACTTCAAGGCGGGCGACATGGTGCGCGTCACCAGCGGCCCCTTTGCCGACTTCAGCGGTGTGGTGAGCGAAGTGAACATGGCACAGTCCAAGGTCAAGGTGCTGGTCAGCATCTTCGGCCGCGAGACGCCCGTGGAACTCGACTTCAGCCAGGTCGCCAAGTAAACCCCGCCCGGCCCTTGGCAAAGACGCCGGGGGCCGCTACACTGAAAAAGTTGCTGTTTTCCGTTTGGGGTCACCCCGGGCGGTCAAGACGGAACTTAGCGCCATCACCCCAGCCGGCCCAGGCGCCAGCGCGGGGGAGCTAAGGAGGAACCAAATGAAGAAAGTCGCAGGGTTAGTCAAACTGCAACTCCCGGCGGGCAAGGCCACCCCGGCCCCCCCCGTGGGTCCCGCGCTGGGTCAGTACGGCGCGAACATCATGGAGTTCACGAAGGCGTTCAACGCGCAGACGGCCGACAAGGGTGACGCGATCATCCCCGTCGAGATCACGATCTACGCGGACCGCTCGTTTACCTTCATCACCAAGACCCCTCCCATGAGCTACCTGATCCGCAAGGCCGCTGGCCTGCAGAAAGGCAGCGCGACCCCCAACAAGGCCAAGGTCGGCAAGCTCAGCTGGGATCAGGTGCTGGAAATCGCCAAGACCAAGATGCCCGACCTGAACGCGGGCAGCGTGGAAGCCGCCGCCAACACCGTGGCCGGCACCGCCCGCTCCATGGGCGTGACCATTGAGGGGGCCCCCAATGCCTAAGCGTGGCAAGCGCTACGAAGCGCTGGCGGCCAAAGTGGACCGCAAGAAGCAGTACACCATCGACGAAGCCGCCGCCCTGGTCAAGGACCTGGCGACCGCCAAGTTCGACGAGACCGTGGAAGTGCACTTCCGCCTCGGCATTGACCCCCGCAAGAGCGACCAGAACGTGCGTGGCACGGTGGCGCTGCCCCACGGCACCGGCAAGACCGTGCGCGTGGCCGTGATCACCAAGGGCGACAACGTGCAGGCCGCCGAAGCCGCGGGCGCCGATGTGGTGGGCAGCGAGGACCTGATCGAGCGCATTGCCGGCGGGTTCATGGACTTCGACGCCGTGGTCGCCACCCCCGACATGATGGCGCAGGTGGGCCAGAAGCTCGCCCGTCTGCTCGGGCCGCGCGGCCTGCTGCCCAACCCCAAGAGCGGCACCGTGGGCCCCGACGTGACCGGTATGGTCAAGGGCCTCAAGGCCGGCCGCATCGAGTTCCGCAACGACAAGACCGGCGTGGTGCACGCGCCCATCGGCAAGGCCAGCTTTGAGCCCGGCAACCTCAGCGCCAACTACACCGCCCTGGTGAGCGCGCTGGAAGCCGCCAAGCCCGGCAGCGCCAAGGGCGTGTTCCTGCGCAGCGCCTTCCTGACCACCACCATGGGCCCCAGCATCGAGCTGACCCTCAGCAGCACCAGCGCCTAAACCGCGCGTTGATGGACGAAGGTTGATGGTTGACCGAAAAACCATCGACCATCAACCTTCACCCGTCAACATCCTTCTTCGGCACCCCGGTGCGCTCTCGCACCTCTCCAATCCGTTTCTATTCCGGCACCTAAGACAGCGGGGACCCTTGCCAGGTTTAAACAGCCCGCCGAGTTGCCAGGGGCGCGACCGTGCACCTGGACTCGTTCCCACCAAGGAGGTACTGCGTGGCGAACGAAAAGAACCAGCAGACCCTCAGCGCCCTGACGGGCAGCCTCTCGGGCGTCGAGTCGTTTTACGTCGTCGACTACCAGGGCCTGACCGCCGGTCAGCTGAGCAAACTGCGCAAGGACATCCGTGAAAAGGGTGGGCAGCTGATTGTTGCCAAGAACACCCTGATCAACCTCGCCCTTCAGGGCGACGGCCGTGACTTCAGCGACGCGCTGAAGGGCCCCAGCGCCATCGTGGTGGCGCAGGACGATCCCGCCGGGGTCGCCAAGGCCCTGAGCGACGCCGCCAAGGGCAACGACAAGGGCATTCCCGCCGTGAAGGCTGGTCTTGTTGAAGGCAACCGCGTGGACGTCAAGGTGATTGAGCGTCTGGCGAGCTTGGGCAGCAAGCAGAGCCTGCAGGGCGAGCTGGTGGGCGTGCTCAGCGCGCACCTCAGCAACTTCGTGGGCATCCTCGAAGCGTACAAAGAAAAACTCGAAGGCCAGGGCGCTTAAGCCCCCCGGCCTGCCCCTCACCGGGCACCCCCCACTTCAATTTCGGAGGACACAATCATGGCTTACGACAAACAAGCGCTCATCGACCAGCTCGGCCAGCTCACCATCATGGAACTCGCGGACCTCATCGACGGTCTGAAGGAAACCTGGGGCGTGACTGCCGCCGTGGCCGCCGGCCCCGCCGCTGGCCCCGCCGCCGCTGTGGAAGAGAAGACCGAATTTGACGTGGTGCTGGTGGATGCCGGCGCCAGCAAGATCAACGTCATTAAGGAAATCCGCGCCATCACCGGCCTGGGCCTGAAGGAAGCCAAGGACATGAGCGAGAAGGGCGGCGTGCTGAAGGAAGGCGCCAGCAAGGACGACGCCGAGAAGATCAAGGCCCAGCTGGAAGCCGCTGGCGCCAAGGTCGAACTGAAGTAAGTCCCCCCTCACCGGGAGTGCAGCCCCCAGCCCACGCGGCTGGGGGTTTTTAGTTGAGGCTTGGCGGCACCCATGCACCACAGGGTGGCGCTCCTCTAGCTTGGAGGGGCACTCAACTCTTGCTCGCTTGGCTCAAGTCGGAGTGCTGAGAGCGGCGTTGGCCTCACAGCGGCGGCCCGTTTTCCCCCGGAACCCACGCCGCTGCTGGTTGCCGCCCCTCACTTCATCCGCCCCACAGAGCGACCCCGAGTTTTTCCTGGCTTCTGCTCTCAGCTCCAGGGCAGCAGGCACAAGCCCAGCACAAAGGCGGCCAGCCCGCTCTGCTGCGCGCGCACCAGCACCTGCCGCACAAACACCGAAGGATCGGCCGCCAGTTGCTGGGCCACCACCGGGGGCAGGTCTGTGCGGGCGGCGATGTACATGCGCACCCCGTAGTCGGCGTCGCCGGCCAGCCGGGCAATCAGGGCGGGGGGCAACTCGGGCCGGGCCGCAATCCGCGCGCGCACCTGCCACGCCGGATGACCCACCATCTGGTCTATCTGGTGGGCGGTGAGGGCTGGGTGGGCCGCCGCCGCCGCCTGGATCTCGATGGCCGAGGCGATCAGGGCGTGCCGCAGCAGCCACGAGGGGGCGTCGGGCTGGGAGAGCAGGCGCAACAGGGTGTGCAGCGGCACGTCCAGCAGCAGCCGGGGGTGCGCCAGGCGCAGCAGCGGCAGCGCCGGGTTGGCCAGCACCTGGGCCGGGAAGGTGGCCGCTAGGTCTTCCAGCAACGCGGGCGGCGTGTTGGGGTGCGCGGCAATGGCGGCGCGCAGTTCAGGGGGCGCCCCCTGCGCCAGGCGCTCCAGTTCGGCCGCCGTGGTGCCGGGCGCCAGCGTCAGTACCGCTGGTGGGCCGGAATGTTCAGCTTCTCCTGCCATAGCGCAAGCAACTCCTTCAGGTCGTCCTGGGGGTCTTCGCCGGGACGCTGCGGCGGCAGGTCATCCAGCACTTCAAAACGGAAACTTTCGGGGCCATCGGCGGCCCAGTCGCGCTGGAGCTGCGCGTGGCGGTGCCCACGCAGCTCCAGCTCAAAGCGAATGCGGTTCAGCTGCCCCTCCACATGTGGACTGCTGCCCAGCAAGGTCCGCCCCGAGGGCAGATGGGTAATCCGGTACACCCCCATACGCGGGGTGAACGTCCGGGCAGCGCGGCGGTCCTTGACGGTCATGGGGCCGCTCCGAAGGCGGGGGCGGCCAGATACAGCGCGTGCAGGCGCAGGTCCTCGGGCCACCCTGCCACCTGGGCCTCGAAGGCCGCGCGGTCCCCGGCGTACAGGGCGCGGCTGGCGTCCTCGGCCCCGGCGAGGTCGCCGCCCATCACCGTCAGGAAGCGGTCGGCAGCGAGGCTGGCCATGCGGCGGCGCTCGCCTTCGGGGTCGGCTTTGCGGGCCTCGTCAATCAGGCGGCGCAGCGCGGCGGAGGCGCCGTTGGGATGGCTTTCCAGCCAGTCCCAGTGCCGGGGCAGCAGCGAGACCTCGCGAGACACCACCCCCAGCTTGGGCCGCCCGGGGCCCGCCTTGGCGCCGGGGGCATGCCGGGCCAGCACCTCGTCCACGGTGCCGCGCCAGTCGAAATCGGCCGGGCGGCCCGTTTCATCGTTGAACACGATCAGGGGCTGGGTGCGGGGGCCGGCCAGGGCGTCCAGCGCGGCTTTGACGGCCCGCAGCGTCTCGGGCAGTGGCCCGGTGGCCAGCCGCTGCGGACCCAGGAAAGCGGTATAGGTGTGCTGGGTCATGGCGTGATATTACCCGGGTGGAATTCAGCAACGCAATATCACCCGGGTAATAAAGATGGCCTAGCCCTCAGGCTGATACTGGAACACCTGCTCCAGCGGCCGGCCCAGCGCCGCGGCCAGCTTAAAGGCCAGTTCCAGCGACGGCGCATACTTGCCGCCTTCAATGGCAATCACGGTCTGGCGGGTCACGCCCACCTGCTGGGCCAGTTGCTGTTGGGTCATCTCGCCCGCTTCAAAGCGCAGGCGGCGAAGGTGGTTGCTCACGGGCACCCTCAGCCGTCCCGGTGGTACGACCACAGCGACACGACATTGCCCGCCACTTCGGCCAGGACGAACGACAGCAGCGCCACATGCAGCAGGGTGCCCGACACCGCCAGGGCCGCCCCGCCCGGCAGCAGCAGGACGGTGCCCCAGGTAAAGCCCAGCCCGACCAGCACGACATAGGAGGTGCGGGTGGCCCGCAAGGCGATAGCGCGGTCGCGTTCGTCTGTCAGGGCCCCCTCGGGCCCGCCTTCCAGACGGCGCCAGACCCACAGGCTCAGCGGCAGCAGCACCGCCTGAACCACGATCAGCAGGACCAAGGCTGGGCCAATGGTGGCTGTGCCCGCCAGCAGTTCGGGCCACACGAAAGCGAAATAGGGCACGTACAGGGCCAGCGTGGTCAGCAGACTCATCCACGCGGTTTTCTCCTGCACTGGCCGTTGCGGCGCCGACTCAAGGTGAGATGGGGTCATGCCCCAAAGTAAGCTAAACCAGACACGATGTCAAGGAAACCAGACATTCGGTTGTGGGAAGAGGCGTGCGGGACAGACTTCAGCGCGCTCCAACCGGCGTTCTCCAACCGTTCGGACCACTTTTGAACAATAGGAGCAGACCGGCCCTGCGGGACACGCCGTCTGGAACGCTGGGTCCGCTCAACCCCCCTCGGCGGCGCCGCGTTCCAAGCTCCACCCTCGGCGGCGCCGCTCTACCTGTCCCCCCGAAGGCGAAGGAGGAAAACAGCGGGTTCGTCGAGCCGCTCTCCGCGTACGGCCCAAACTGTCAAAAACAGTGCTTTGCGAGGTCAGGCCAAATCGAAGACCTCTCCCCTCTCGGCGCTGCCAACGGGTTAACCCGCAGATTGCCTGGGGACCTTCACAGGCACGCCCTCAAGGGGCCCAGGTTTTGGCCCACAGCCCACAGCCGTCGCGCAGGCTGAGGCGCAGGGCCTCGCCCAGCCAACGCAGGCCCAGGACATCAAAGCCGCTGCAGGTGGGGCGGGCCCGGACGGCGCCCGCGACGTTCACTTCTCCAGCGGTGCGGACGACGGTGGCCCGAAACCAGAAGGTGTCGAGCGCGCTGTATCCCTTCGGGGCATCCGTGACGATCACCACGGCGTCGCCCTGCGCAGACCAGACCTCGCCCGGCCAGAGGTTGAGGCGCTGGCCCGTGGTCGCCTCCACCCGCCAGACCTCGCACAGATTGGCGGCAATCACGCTGCCACCCGGGCACGCGGTGAGCCAGAGGTCCCCCAGCCCCAGCCGGGCCGACTGCTGGTGCAGCTCTGACGGAAAGGCGAAGGTCCAGACGGTCTGTCCCGCGTCCACCCGGCGCACCTGCTCGGGCTGGTCAGCCGTCGGCCAGCTGTGCAGGTACACCGGCGCGGCGATCACTTCAGGTCCTTCCTCAGCTCGCGGCCCAGTTGAAACCATTCGCGTTCCTGGCGGCGGTAGAGGTTTGTCGCCTTGCGCTCGGTCTTGTCCAGGGCGTCCAGCAGGGCGCGGGCCTCGTCACGCCGGCCCTGCCGCGCCAGATACGCGGCGTAGCGGGCGCGCGGCTCCTCGGTGGTGGCGGCGTTCAGGGCGTCCTTGAAGGTGGCGTCGGCCTCGGGCTTGCCCTGGGCGTCCTGGGCCTGGGCCAGCAGGGTCAGCGTGCGGGTGCGCGTGGCGGCGCTGGCCTTCAGGTCCACGCGGCGCAGCTTGTCTTCGGCCTCGGCGGCCTGCCCCCGGGCCAGATCCAGTTCGGCGCTGGTCAGCAGCACCACCGGGTCGTCGGCGTAAATGCCGCTGAGGAGCGGCTGCAAGGTGGCCTGGGCCTCATCGGGGCGCCCGGCGCGGGCCTGCAGGGCGGCCAGATCGGCGCGGCGCTGCAGGGTATCGCTTTCATCCAGTTCGGCCTGCGCCTCGCGGATGCGCAGGTCCAGAGGCTTCAGGGCCTCCACGCCGCGCGCCACTGCCCGCCCGGCCACCCGGCCGCCCCCCCGCGCGGCTGGCAGCAGCACCATGAAGGTGTACACCGCCGCGAAGGCCAGCCCGAACAGCCCGCCAAACAGCGCCCCAAACGCCAGCATGACGATCCAGTACACCTGCTGCCGCGTGACAATGGCGTGAATCAGGCCGATGATGGCGAGCACGCGCAGGGCATTGATGATCAGCGGCAGGTAGGGTTGCAGGGCGTCCACGCCCCCATGCTACGGGGCCAGGCGCCGGCACACCGGCAGATCTGCCGGCATTTCATGAAGGTGGCCGCTTGACGCCGCCCGGCCCGGTTGGGCACACTTGCCGGACACAGCTCCGCAGGGCGCCCCCACGCGCCCAGTTTGACCGGTCTGCCCCCCAGGGTGTAGACTTCCCTGTGCTGACCATGATGGGTCGGGCAGGAGTTCTTTGCGAGAAGCGGCTCGGCAAAGTTAAGCAACACGAAACGGGAACGTGGCCGGAGGGCCGCGCGTCCCGGCTGCGCCTTTTGACGCCCCAGCAAGGGCCGCAGCCAACCTCCACAGGGTGCCCCAGAGGTGGACATGAGTTTGAGCAAAAAAGGGCCGCGCATTGAGCGGTTCGGTGACATCGCGGACGTCATTCCGCTGCCCAACCTGACCGAGATTCAGGTGAACTCCTTCAAGGCCTTCCTGCAAGACGACAAGGCGCCCGACGCCCGCGATTACACGGGTCTGCAGAGTGCGTTTAAAGAAGTCTTCCCAATCGACGAAACCGAAAAGGGCCGCTCCACGGGCCTCGTGCTGGACTTCCTGGAGTACCGCCTGGGCGAGCCGCCCTACACGCCCGAAGAGTGCCGTGAAAAGGACGTCACCTACCAGGCGCCCATGTACGCCAAGCTGCAGCTGATCCACAAGGACAGCGGCCTGATCAAGGAAGACCAGGTGTTCCTGGGCGACCTGCCCCTGATGACCGAGGACGGCTCGTTTGTGATCAACGGCGCCGACCGCGTGATCATCAGCCAGATTCACCGCTCCCCCGGCGTGTACTTCACCAGCTCCTACAAGGGCATCAAGAAGATGTACACCGGCGCGATCATTCCCATGCCCAAGCGCGGCCCCTGGATCGAACTGGAGTTCGCGGGTGGCGTACTGGAAATGAAGGTGAACAAGCGCAAGTTCCCCGTGGCGATGCTGCTGCGCGTGCTGGGCTACGACGACGCCAGCCTGCGCGCCCTGTTCACGGAGTTCGAGCCGGACATGGAACTGCCCGAGGACAAGAGTGCGGGCATGGGCGCGGATGAAGCCCTGCTGCGCCTGTTCACGGTGCTGCGCCCCGGTGACCCGCCCAAGCGCGACAAGGCCATTCAGTACCTGTACGGCCTGCTGGCCGACCCCCGCCGCTACGACCTGGGCGAGCCCGGCCGCTTTAAGATGAACACCAAGCTGGGCGTGAACCGCCCCGAGCGCACCCTGCTGAACTTCCAGGACGGCAAGTTCACGGACGCCGGTCTGGTGGACACCATCCGCTACCTGATGGCGCTGCAGTACGGCCGCGAGACCGTGGGCATGGTGGACGCCGACGGCGTGATCACCGATGTGCCCGTGGCCGAGGACGACATTGACCACCTCGGCAACCGCCGCGTGCGCACCGTGGGCGAACTGCTGGCCGACCAGCTGCGCGTGGGCATGGGCCGCATGGCGCGCGGCGTGCGCGAGCGCATGCTGCTGGGCAACCCCGACGCCGCGACCCCCACCAAGCTGGTGAACAACCGCCCCATCGTGGCGGCCATGCGCGAGTTCTTCGGCCGCAGCCAGCTGTCGCAGTTCAAGGACCAGACCAACCCCCTGTCGGACCTGCGCCACAAGCGCCGCATCTCTGCGCTGGGGCCGGGCGGTCTGACCCGCGAGCGCGCCGGCTTCGACGTGCGCGACGTGCACCGGACCCACTACGGCCGCATCTGCCCGATTGAAACGCCCGAAGGCGCCAACATCGGCCTGATCTCCTCGCTGGCTTCCTACGCCAAGGTGAACGACCTGGGCTTTATTGAAGCGCCCTACCGCAAGGTGGAGGGTGGCCGCGTGACCGACGACGTGGTCTACATGACCGCCGACATTGAAGACCGTTACACCGTGGCGCAGGCGAACAGCCCGCTCAATGACGACGGCACTTTCAGCGACGAGCGCGTGCTGGCCCGCCGCAAGGGTGACCCGCTGTGGTACACCCCCGAAGAAGTGGACTACATGGACGTCTCGCCCAAGCAGATCGTCTCGATCAACACGTCCCTGATTCCCTTCCTGGAGCACGACGACGCCAACCGCGCCCTGATGGGTTCGAACATGCAGTCGCAGGCCGTGCCGCTGGTGCGGGCCGACAGCCCCGCCGTGGGCACGGGTGTGGAGCGCCGCGTGGTGACCGACAGCGGCACGAGCGTGGTCAGCGACGTGACGGGCCGCGTGACCTACGTGGACGCCCGCGTGATTCAGGTGACCCTGACCGAGGACGCCCCCAGCGTGGGCATGAATCAGGGCAACGTGCGCACCTTTGAACTCGTGCGCTTTACCCGCTCCAACCAGGGCACCAACCTCGACCAGCACCCCATCGTGGACATTGGCGACACCGTGACCGCTGGGCAAGTGATCGCCGACGGTCCTGCCAGCGACCTGGGCCGCCTCGCGCTGGGCCAGAACATCACCATCGCCATCATGCCGTTTGACGGCTTCAACTTCGAAGACGCCATCTGCATCTCTGAGGGGCTGGTGCGCAAGGACTTCTACACCTCGGTCCACATTGAAAAGGACGAGATCGAAGCCCGCGACACCAAGCTGGGGCCGGAAAAGATCACCCGCGACATCCCCGGTCTGAGTGAAGCCGCGCTGCGCGACCTCGACGAGGACGGCATCGTGCGCGTGGGCGCCGAGGTCAAACCCGGCGACATTCTGGTCGGCAAGACCAGCTTCAAGGGCGAGAGCGAGCCCACCCCCGAGGAGCGCCTGCTGCGCTCGATCTTCGGTGAAAAGGCCCGCGAAGTGAAGGACACCTCGCTGCGCGTGCAGTCCGGCCAGGGCGGCATCGTGGTGAAGACCGTGCGCTTCCGCCGCGGTGACGAAGGCGTGGACCTGAAGCCCGGCGTGCGCGAAATGGTGCGCGTGTACGTGGCCCAGAAGCGCCAGCTGCAGGTGGGCGACAAGGTGGCCAACCGCCACGGGAACAAGGGCGTGGTCTCCAAGATCATGGCCCCCGAGGACATGCCCTACCTGGAAGACGGCACCCCCGTGGACCTCGTGTTCAACCCGCTGGGCGTGCCCAGCCGCATGAACCTGGGCCAGATTCTGGAAACCCACCTGGGTGAAGTGGCGCGCCTGACCGGCCAGAAGTTCGAAACCCCCGTGTTCGACTCGGTGACCGAGGCGACCATCAAGGAAATGCTGGAAGTGGCCGCCGCCGAGCGCATCCAGGCCCGCAAGGACGAAGGCTTCGAGCTCGACAAGCGCGAGCAGGAAGTGCTGGACCGCGCCGCCAAGCTGGGCGTCATCCGTGACGCGCAGGGCGATTACGAGAAAGCCCAGATGGAACTGTCGCGCACCGGCAAGAGCGTGCTGTACGACGGCCGCACCGGCGAGCCCATCTCGGGCCCCGTGGTGGTCGGCACCATGTACGTGATGAAGCTGTACCACATGGTGGAAGACAAGCTCCACGCCCGCTCCACCGGCCCGTACAGCCTGATTACCCAGCAGCCGCTGGGCGGCAAGGCGCAGTTCGGCGGTCAGCGCTTCGGGGAAATGGAAGTGTGGGCGCTGGAAGCGTACGGCGCCGCGCACACCCTGCAAGAAATGCTGACGATCAAGTCCGACGACATTGACGGCCGTGACGCCGCTTACCAGAGCATCGTCAAGGGCGAGGAAGTCTCGGGCAGCACCATCCCCGAGTCCTTCAAGGTGCTCGTGAAAGAGCTGCACTCGCTGGGTCTGGACGTGGAAGTCCTCGACAACGGCGACCGCGCCGTGGACATCTTTGAAGGAATGATGCCGAAACGCTGAGCGCGTCCGCGCTGCGCGTTGTTTCAGGTTGAAAGTTGATGGTTGATAGAGAACAGCGCATCTTCCCTCTCCATCAACTTTCTCCCATCCACCATCACCATTCTCCGAAGGAGAATCATGAAAGATTTCAACAAAGTTCGTATCGCCATTGCCAGCCCGGAGAAGATCCGCGAGTGGAGCTTTGGCGAGGTCGAAAAGCCCGAAACGATCAACTACCGCACCCTGAAGCCCGAGCGCGAAGGTCTGTTCGACGAGCGCATCTTCGGGCCCCAGAAGGACTACGAGTGCGCCTGCGGCAAGTACAAGCGCCAGCGCTACGAGGGCAAGGTCTGCGAGCGCTGCGGCGTCGAAGTGACGAGCAGCAAGGTGCGCCGCTACCGCATGGGTCACATTGACCTGGCGACCCCCGCCGCGCACATCTGGTACGTCAAAGACACGCCCAGCAAGATCGGCACGCTGCTGGACCTGAGCGCCGGCCAGCTGGAAAAGGTGCTGTACTTCAGCTCCTTCCTGGTGACCGACCCCCGCAACGCCCAGAAGGACGGCCGCCCCCTGAAGCGCGGCGAGCTGCTCTCGGACGACGAGTACCGTGAACTGCGCTTTGGCCGTCAGGAAACCTACGCCCTGACCGGCGGCGCCGAAGCCGAAGTGCGCGACGGCGAGTACGTGACACGCGGGCAGATTCTGGGCGGCAACGTGGTCTCCAAGATGGACGGTCTGGCCCAGTACCGCTTCCCCCGCCGCGCCGTGATCGCCTACGCCGAAGAGCAGCCCGCCACCCTGCCGCTGCCCGCCGAGGCGCTGGTGGAGCAGGACACCTTCCGCGCCGGTGAGATTCTGGCCGAGCTGGAAAGTGACGTGCAGATCACCGCCCCCGTGAACGGCACTGTGGTGCTGCACGAGATGGGCGAGGACAGCGTGCTCGTGGAACTGCGCGAGGGTGTGGACGAGGAAGGCAGCCCCAGCGGCGAAGTGCTTGCGCGCGTGTACGTGCCGCACGGCATGAACGTGGGGGTTGTGCACGGCGAGATCGTGGACGCGGGCGCGGTGCTGGCCGAGGCCTCGGCGGGCAGCCGCCTGCGCGTGAGCCGTGACAGCCGCCTGAGCGGCGTGACCTTCCCCAAGAAGGGCGACGTGAAGGTCACGGCCCACTGGACCCGCCGCGCCGAGTACCCCATCAACCCCACCATGCATGTGCTGGTCGGGGACGGCAGCGAGGTGCGCCGGGGCCAGAAAGTCATCGGCGCCATTGACGTCGAAGAGCAGGTCACGGCCGAGGCCGACGGCGTCATCACCCTGCACAACCCCGCCAGCATCATCGTCTCCAAGGCCAAGGTCTACACCTACGAGGACGAGCCCCTGGTCGTGAACGGCGACCGCGTGGAGCCGGGCGACGAACTGGCCGACAGCGGCGAACTGCGCAGCGAGATCTCGGGCCGCATCGAGATTGACCTCGTGCGCAAGCAGGTGCGCGTCATCGAGTCCTACGACTTCGAAGCCAAGATGGGCGCCGAAGCCGTCAAGGAACTGCTCGACGACCTGAACCTCGACACGCTGGAAGCCGAGCTGAACGAGATGATGAAGGACAGCTCGCGCCACAAGCGTGCCAAGGCCCGCAAGCGGCTGGAAGTCACCCGCGCCTTCAAACGCAGCGGCAACAACCCCAGCTGGATGATCCTGAACACCGTGCCGGTGATGCCGCCTGATCTGCGCCCCATGGTGCAGGTGGACGGGGGCCGCTTCGCCACCAGTGACCTGAACGACCTGTACCGCCGCCTGATCAACCGCAACAACCGCCTGAAGAAGCTGATGAGCCAGGGCGCGCCGGACATGATCATCCGCAACGAGAAGCGCATGCTGCAAGAAGCGGTGGACGCGCTGATCGACAACGGCCGCCGTGGCAGCCCCGTGACCAACCCCGGCTCTGACCGCAGCCTGCGCTCGCTGACCGACCTGCTGGGCGGCAAGCAGGGCCGTTTCCGCCAGAACCTGCTGGGCAAGCGCGTGGACTACTCCGGCCGCTCGGTGATCGTGGTGGGCCCGCAGCTCAAGCTGCACCAGTGCGGTGTGCCCAAGCGTATGGCGCTGGAACTCTTCAAGCCCTTCCTGTTCAAGGTGCTCGAAGAGAAGGGCGAAGTCACCAACATCAAGCAGGCCCGCAAGATGCTCGAGCGCTACCGCGACACCCGCGACAGCGTCTGGGACGCCCTGGAAGAGGTCATTGAAGACAAGGTCGTGCTGCTCAACCGCGCGCCCACCCTGCACCGACTGGGCATTCAGGCCTTCGAGCCGGTGCTGGTGGAAGGCCAGTCCATCCAGCTGCACCCGCTGGTCTGTGAAGCCTTCAACGCCGACTTCGACGGCGACCAGATGGCCATTCACGTCCCCCTGAGCGCCCAGGCGCAGGCCGAAGCGCGCATTCAGATGCTCAGCGCCCACAACCTGCTCTCGCCCGCCAACGGCGAGCCCAACGTGAAGCCCAGCCGCGACATCATCCTCGGCATCTTCACGCTGACCCTGCTGCGCAAGGACAACCTGGGTGCCGGCACCGAGTTCGCGGACGCCCAGGAAGCCCTCGCCGCCCTGGACAACGGCAAGGTGGCCCTGAACAGCCCCATCACGGTGGCGGGCCAGGACACCAGCCCCGGCCGCCTGAAGTACGTCTTCTCCAACCCCGACGAGGCCATCATGGCCGTCGAGCGCGGCGAGATTGACCACCAGGACCATGTCCGCATCCGCCTGAACGGCGTGACCTACGACACCAGCGCCGGGCGCGTGATGTTCCGCCGCATTGTGCAGGAAGCCCTAGGGCACCAGGCCCACCTCGTGGACACCCTGGTGAACCTGGAAACCGCCTACGAAAAAGACCACCTGAAAGACATGGTCATGGCGTGCTTCAAGCACCTGGGCATTGAAGCCACCGCTGGCCTGCTCGACGGCCTGAAGGACGCGGGCTTCAAGCTCTCCACGACCTCGGGCATCACGATTGGCATTGACGACATCGTGATTCCGCCCGCCAAGGCCGAGATTCTGGCCGAAGCGGACGCCAAGGTGGCGGAAATCGAGCAGAACTTCGAGTTCGGCTTCATGACCGAAGAAGAGCGCTACAAGCAGGTTGTGCAGCTCTGGAACGACACCAAGGACGAAGTGAAGAACGCCATGTTCGACAACTTCGGCCAGAACTACCCCTTCAACCCGCTGTGGATCATGAGCCTGTCGGGCGCGCGTGGTAACGCCCAGCAGATCACGCAGCTCGCCGGGATGCGCGGCCTGATGGCCCGCCCCGACGGCAGCACCATTGAAGTGCCGATCCGCGCGTCCTTCCGTGAGGGCCTGTCGGTGCTGGAGTACTTCATCTCCACCCACGGCGCCCGTAAGGGTGGGGCCGATACCGCGCTGCGCACCGCCGACTCGGGCTACCTGACCCGCAAGCTGGTGGACGTGGCCCACGAAGTGGTCGTGCGCGATGTGGACTGCGGCACCACCGATTACACCTCCATGCCGCTGGGCGCGCTGGACGAGCGCACCGGCGAGTGGCGCACCCGCAAGGCCAGCGAGATCGAAACCAGCATCTACGGCCGCACCCTGGCCGACGCGGTGGAGGTCGAAGGCCGCACCATCGAGGCCGGCGAGATGCTGAGCCTGGAAGATGTGAAGGCCATCACCCGGGGCGCCAAGGGGCTGCAGAGCGTCTTCGTCCGTACCCCACTGAACTGCCGCGTCAAGAGCGGCGTGTGCCAGAAGTGCTACGGCTACGACCTCTCGCAGGCCAAGCCCGTGAGCATGGGTGAAGCCGTGGGCGTGGTGGCCGCCGAGTCCATCGGTGAGCCCGGCACGCAGCTGACCATGCGCACCTTCCACACTGGGGGCGTGGCCGGCAGCGGCGGCGGTGACATCACCATGGGTCTGCCCCGCGTGATCGAGCTGTTCGAGGCCCGCAAGCCCAAGACCAGCGCGGCCGTGGCCGACCGCGACGGCACCGTGCGCATCGAGGAAGAAGAAGAGCGTTACCTCGTGCGCATCGAGGCCGACGACGACCAGTACTCCAGCAAGACCGCCACGAAGATCAGCAAGGGCCTGCGCATGATCGTGCGCGACGGCGACCGCGTGGAGGCCGGCCAGGCCCTGACGCGCGGCGCCATCAACCCCCACGACCTGCTGCTGTACAAGGACACCGACGCCGCCCAGCGCTACCTGGTGGAAGAAGTGCAGCGTGTGTACCGCAGCCAGGGCGTGAAGGTGCACGACAAGCACATTGAGATCATCGTGCGCCAGATGCTGCGCTGGGTCGAAGTGACCGACGGCGGCGACACCGAACTGCTCGAAGGCCAGACCGTCGAGCGCTGGGAAGTGGACCAAGCCAACGACGCGCTGGAAGAGGGCCAGACCCCGGCCAGCTGGAAGCCGGTGCTGCTGGGCATCACCAAGAGCAGCCTGACCACCAAGTCGTGGCTGTCGGCGGCGAGCTTCCAGCACACCACCCATGTGCTGACCGAAGCCAGCATGAAGGGCCAGGTGGACGACCTCATCGGCCTGAAGGAGAACGTCATCCTGGGCAAGCTGATTCCCGCTGGCACGGGCCTGATGACCGTGCGCGAGATGCAGGTGGCCGACGACCGCACGCTGGAGAAGTACGGCGAAGGCAGCACCAGCACCGACGCCGTGACCGGCGACCGCTCCTACGACGACACCCGCCCCGGCACCGTGAACGACAACGTGACGTACACGAGCTAAAAGCGAGCAGCTGGCTGATAGCGGAGAGCTGAAGGCCAGAACAAAAGCCCCCACCTGGGAACGGGTGGGGGTTTTCTCTTGGGGAGATGCGCGCGTGAACGGTGCCGTGCTCCGCTAGCATCCGGTCATGTTGAAGTGGATGCCCTGGGTCCTCGCTGCTTTCCCTCTTCTGGCTGGAGGGGCCCCCGCTCAGGGCTATGTGCCCACTACCTTCAGCACAGGAGAAAAGGTGGCCCTGGCCTGCGCCTGGGCCGGTGAGCGCTACAGGGCCCAGACGTTCAGCAATTTCCAGCTGTCCTGCTTTGATGCCAAGCTGGGCACCCTGCAGGTCTTGAAAGACGACCACATGAAGGTCAATCCTGCTGACTATTCGGCCACCATTCTCGCTCTGGACCAGGGTGTGACCATCCTCGTCCGGTCCAGCGGGGGCGCGTGGGAGATCCACAGGGGCAGGCGCGGGGGGCAGGACGCTGGGGGGTTCCTCATGCCAGCCGGGCTGGAAGGCCGTGTGTCCCCAGCGGACCGCGAGGCCATCGCGTGGGCCAAAACCTGCTTCACCGCCTTGATGCTCCACCAAGGCCAGACCTACGACTTCAATGCGTTCAGGGCAGGCACCACCTGCCAGGACAGGGCGCTGAAGCTGGTGCCTGAAGCCTATGCGCCGCTGAAAAAAGCAGCCCGGTTGAGCCTCACCACGGAACTCTGGACGGCTGAGAGTTCAAAGGGGGACTTTTCAGCCACCGTCAACGTGCAGTCCTCATCTGGCCGCTGCTTCACCGTGAATCTCAGCCTGCCTGACCGCGCTTCTCCGCTGACGGCCGTGCCGAAGCTCTCGGCGGGCCGCACCCCGAAGAAGCCCTGACCGCGAAGCCCAGAGGCGTTGAGGATGGTCCTCTTTCGCACCTCTGCGGCAGAGGCACGTCTGTCATGGGCAGCAGCCTGAGCGGGGCCAGGGGGCCGGTGGATCAGCCTACCGTGAGGGTCAGCGTGACCGTCTGCCCCTCTTCCACCCCTTCTGCGCGGCGGGCGGCCACCTTGACCGGCACCAGATAGCCGCCCTTTTTTGGGAAAAGAGAGGTCTTGAACGTGGTCTGGCCGATCTGCACCTGGGCCGGAATCATGCCCCAGCCGTAGGTGACCAGCCGCGAGAGGTCCCGAATGGCCGCCGCTTCGGCCTCGGGCACCGCCACGAAGTAATGGGGCGCCGGGCCCGCCCAGTGGAAGAGCGGGCCACTGAACTGCAGCTGAAGGCTCACCCCCTCAGCCTAGCGGCAAGGACATCAAGGGGTCACATTGAGCGACAGGACCGTGTACCCCACAAACTGTCCCCCCTGACGGAAAGTCAGCCTCATACCGTCCTGGTATGTGGCCATGCCCGCTGCAGCCGAGAAGGTCAGGGTGGTGGACAGGGCCTGCGCGCCTACCCCCTGGGCCGTCAGGGCGGGAAAGGTGAGGGTGCCGGGGGTGACCGTTATGCCGGGCACGTTCGTGTCCACCGTGACGGAGCCACTGAGCGTGCCCCTTTGCAGAAAGTCAAAGGGCACGGCCACCGACCCGCCGGCCCGGAGCGTCAGGTCTGCACCATAGACCGGCGTCTTCACCTGCACCCCCGGGGCCTGCTGGGCCAGTCGCAGGCGCGTGCGGGTGCCGGCAGGCAGCGAGCGCGACGTGATGATGATGTCGTCTCCAACACTGGCAGCCCGCTCGGTGATCAGGTTCCAGCCGCGCTGCAGGCTCAGGTCGTAGCGGTAAGACCCTTCAGGGAACCCGCTGCAGGTCGCGGTGCCCTTCAGCCGCAGGGGCGCGTCGGCGTACAGGCGCCGGACCGCGCTGCCGTCGGGCGCCTGTTCGTGCAGGGGGGCCAGCACGTCGCCCTGGGCCGTCTGGAACCTCAGGAAGGCGGTGGACACATTGACATTGGCGGCGCTCTGCTCGCCCTGCACGGTGCAGTCCGGGCCCAGCAGGGGCGCCAGCTGAGCAGCGGCAGGCGCCTGCAGCGGCAAGTGCACCCCCCCAGCAGCCGACACTGGCGCCGAGGCCAGCGGCACCCAGTCGCCCACCTGGGGGTCCAGGACCTGCTGGGTCAGGGTGAACGTGCTGCCGCCCGCCCAGCCCGAGACCGTCCCGCTGACCACAGCGGGGTCTGCGGGCCGACCCACCTCGGAGGGGGTCACGTCCTCGGCCGCCGTGAACATCAGACTGAAGCTGAACGGCTGCCCCCTGGGGTTGCTGCGGTCAATGGGCAGGTCCACGGCGAAGGTCACGGGCACCGTGGCGCCGGGGCCCAGGGTCTCGGCGGCCAGCCAGCCCTGGTTCTGGACGGTCATGCTGAGCCCGGCTGGCGCTGCCGCGCCCAGGTTCGTCACGTTGAGAAAGCGGATGAATGGGGTGGCGGCCACGTTGTCGCTGCTCTCCCCTGTTCGCACATCCACCTGCTGGCCCTGCACAGGGCGAATGGCCGCTGC
The DNA here is from genome assembly GCF_020166415.1 of Deinococcus multiflagellatus. Classification (NCBI taxonomy): domain Bacteria; kingdom Thermotogati; phylum Deinococcota; class Deinococci; order Deinococcales; family Deinococcaceae; genus Deinococcus; species Deinococcus multiflagellatus. Next base: position 413,419 of record NZ_JAIQXV010000002.1, on the reverse strand, counting down.
CTGCGCCGAGGCGTCACTGCCATCGAATAGGCGCACGCCACGGAAAGGCGTGCCCGCCACGGTGGGGGCGGTGGCGTTGTTGCCCGGATCGCCGTCGGTGTCGGTGAGCACCACCGGCAGCAGGGTGAGGTTCTGCAGGCTGGCTCCACTGACATTGGTGGCGGCGAAGGTGGTGCTGATGTGGCGAACAGCCGCGCCGTCCTTCGTGGTGGTGAAGGTCTGCGTGGTGATGGCCTGCGCGCCCAGCTGCAGGGGGTCACCCGCAGCGGTGAGGCGCTGGGCCTGCAGGGCGCCGGGCACCACGCGGCGCAGGCTGGCCTGCCCCACGCCCTCCGGGCTGACCTGAACCTGCAGTTCGTAAAGCCCGCGCGTTGCTGCCGGGCCGGGGCCGGGGCTGACGGGGACGGGCAGGGGCGTGGGGCTGCAGGCAGACAGCAGGGCCAGCAGGCCCGCCAGAGACCAGGCTTTGTTCATGAACAGCTCCTTGGAGACGCGACAGGGCTAGGAAACAGACTGGCGCCACCCTAGCGCAGCGTGCCCGGCCGCGCAGCCCAAGTTGCCCAGGCCCCTGCTGGGGGATCAGTCCGCCGTGGGGCCGCCCAGGACCAGCAGCATCTCGCCGCCCCGGTCGGCAAAGCCCAGCGACTCGTACAGGCCGCGGCCCATCTCGCTCGTGCCCAGGCTGACGCGGGTGATCCCCCTGGCCTGGGCCGCCCCCAGGCACGCCTGCACCAGCGCGCGGGCGTGGCCCTGGCGGCGACAGTCCGGGTGGGTCCAGACATTCACCAGCCGCGCCCGCCACGGTTGTGGGTCGTGACGGCTGGGACCCCACTCCAGCAGGGTCAGGCCGGCCCCGGCGACCACGGCGCCCGCCTGTTCCAGCACGAACCCCAGGTACAGGCCCCGGGTCATGGCCCCCGCCACCCACGCGGCGTAGGGGGCGCGCTCGGCCCAATCGGCGTCTTGTGGGTAGCGGTGGGCGGCGATCACCGGGGCGTCCGCTGGCACGGTGGAGCGCACCTCAGGCCAGGCCCTGGGCTTCGGCGTGGGCGATCAGTTTGCGCAGCAGCCCCTCAAAGGACCGCCGCTCTTCGGGGGTTAGGGCCGCCAGCAGCTGCTCTTCAAAGGCCAGATGCTCGGGCAGGTGGGCCTGCACCAGGGCGCGCCCCGCGTCCGTCAGGGCCAGGCGCCACGAACGGCGGTCCTGGGGGTCCAGGGTGCGGGTAAGCAGCCCACGCGCTTCCAGGCGGTCGGCGCTGCCTGTCACCGTGGCGGGCGAGACCGCCAGCAGCGCCGCCACCTCGCTGGCCGGCAGGCCCTCCGGGGGCGCCGAGCGGTAGAGGGTAAACAGCAGGTCACGGGTGCCAGAGGTCAGGTCGGCGCGTGCGGCGGTCGAGCGCACCGCGTCGCCCAGCAGCGCGTGGGCGCGGCTGAAGGTGATGAAGGTCAGCATGGGTGCCGGGTCCACCTCGGGCGCCCGCTGGGCCCAGTCGCGGCGAATGCGGTCCAGCAGGGCGAGGGTGGACATGGCGGCAGTATAAGAGGCCCACCTAATTTGCCCCCAAATATTTTGGGTATAAAATACCTTATGCGTCTCTCTCCCCTGCTGCTGGCTGCCCTGGCCCCCCTGAGCTGGGGCACAAGTTACGTGGTGCTGGAACGCCTGGAGCCGATGGGCCCCACCACCGCCGCCGCGCTGCGGGCGCTGGGGGCAGGTCTGCTGCTGCTGGCGCTGGTGCGGCAGTTGCCCCGGGGTGAGTGGTGGTGGAAAAGTGCGCTGCTGGGCGCCCTGAACTTTGGTCTGTTTTTTGGCACGCTGTTTGTGGGGGCCAGCCGACTGGGCGGCGGAGTAACCGCCACGCTGGGGGCGCTGGGCCCGCTGCTGATCCTGGGGTTCAACCTCCTGGCACTGGGGCAGCGCCCGGAACGGCACACGCTGGGGGCGGCGCTGCTGGGGCTGGTGGGCGTGGCCTTGCTGGTGCTGGGGCCCGGCGCGCGGCTGGACGCCCTGGGGCTGGCGGCGGGGCTGCTGAGCGTGGTGGCGGCCTCGGGCGGGTATCTGCTGGCGGGGGCCTGGGGCACGCCGCCGGGCACCAGCCTGCTGGCCGTGACCGCGTGGCAGCTGTGCTGGGGCGGGCTGCTGCTGGTGCCCGCCGCGCTGCTGGCCGACGGCGGCCTACCGCCCCTGCCCACTGCCGCCCAGTGGCCACTGCTGGCCTACCTGATCGTGGTGGGCACCGCCCTGGCCTACGCGCTGTGGTTCCGGGGCATTGCGCAGACCTCGCCGGTGCAGGTGTCGCTGCTCACGCGCCTGAGCCCGGCCACGGCCCTTCTGCTGGACCTGTGGCAAGGCCACCGGCTGGGCGCGCTGCAGTGGGGCGGGCTGGCCCTGATCGCCCTGAGCTTCGTGCCGCCCCGGTCACCCCGGGCCCGGCCGGTGGCAGGCGCCCCTCAGCCCAGGCCCGTACGCCCCGGGTGACGCTGCCCGAAGTGGTCATCCGGGTTGTGCAGCGCGCAGGTGTCCAGCGACAGGCAGCCGCAAGCAATGCAGCCGCTCAGGTCGTCGCGCAGGCGCTGCAGCAGGGCAATGCGGGCGTCCAGCTCGGCCTGCCAGCCCGCCGCCAGGGCCGCCCAGTCGGCAGCAGTGGGCACCCGCCCGCCGGGGAGGGTCTCCAGCGCCGCGCGAATCTGGGCCAGCGGCACGCCCACCCGCGCCGCCGCGCGGATAAAGGCCAGTCGGCGCAGCGTGTCGCGCCCGTAGCGCCGCTGCCTGCCCGCCGTGCGGGTGCTGGTGATCAGACCTTCGCGCTCGTAGTGGTGCAGGGCGCTGACCGCGAGGCCGCTGCGGGCCGAGAGTTCAGCGGGCGTCAGGCGTGTCGGCGTCAGGGGTGTCATAGGCTTACCTCTTGACCTCAAGTGTACTTGAGGTTCTAGGGTGGTGGCATGACCCCTCTTCCCTGGCTGTCCCCAAGTTTGCTGCGGCGCCTGCGCCTCAACAGCCCCGACCCGCCCCGTCCAGTGAACCGCCGCGCGCCCCGAAAGGGCCCGCCACCTGATACAACGGCAGGCATGAGGTTCGTTGCCCTGCTGCACGCCGTCAACCTGGGCAAGGCGCGCAAGGTGAACATGGCCCAGTTGCGCGCCCTGCTGGGCACGCTGGGCCTCAGCGGCGTGCAGACCTACATTCAGAGCGGCAACGCCCTGTTTGACGCTGACCCGGACCCCGAGCTGGGCCTGAAGCTGGAAACCGCCCTGGGCGCCCATTTTGGCTTTTCCATTCCGGTCACCCTGCGCACGGCCGACGACTGGCAGCAGACCGCGCGGGCTTGCCCCACCGACCTTCTGACCGAGCCGGTGACCGTGGCCTTTCTGACCCGCCAACCGGCCCCGGACGCGGTGGCTGCCTTGCAGGCGCGCGACGTCCGCCCGGAACGCTGGGCCCTGGTGGGCCAGCAGGTGTACCAGACAGTGCCGGAAGGCACGCGGAACCTGCGCCTGTCCCAGGCGGTGCTGACCCGGGTGCTGGGGGTGCCGTGCACGGCGCGCCACTGGCGCACGGTGCAGGCCATCGCCGAGCAGCTGTGAGCGCGGCGCCCCGCTTAAAGGCGGCCGTGCTGGGCGCGGCCCCGCTGCTGTTCGTGCTGCTGTGGAGCACCGGCTTTCTGGGGACCAAGGGCGCGGCCCGCAACGCCGATCCCTTCGCGTTTCTGACCGTGCGCTTCGTGCTGGCCGCGCTGCTGATGGCGGCGCTGACCGCCGGCCTGCGCGCCCCCTGGCCCACCCGGGCCCAGGCTGGGCGGGCCGCCGTGACGGGGCTGCTGCTGCACGCGGGCTACCTGGGCGGCGTCACGGTGGCGATCCGGCTGGGGCTGCCTGCTGGGGTGACCAGCGTGCTGGTGGGCCTGCAACCCCTGCTGACCGCGCTGCTGTCGGGGCCCGTGCTGGGCGAAACGGTCACTGCGCGGCAGTGGACCGGGCTGGGGCTGGGGTTTGCCGGCGTGCTGCTGGTGGTCGCGGGGCGCCCAGGGGGAGGCGGCACCCTGAGCCAGGGGGCGCTGCTGGCCGCTGGCGTCGCCCTGGCCTGCACCACGGCCGGCACCCTGTACCAGCGCCGCTTTGGGGCCGGCATGCCGCTGCTGGGCGGCACCACGGTCCAGTACCTCGCCAGTGCCGGGCTGGTGGGCGGCCTCCTGCTGGCCCAGGGCGGGGGCACCATCCACTGGAACACCGAATTCATCCTGTCGCTGACGTGGCTGGTGCTGGTGCTGTCGGTGGGGGCCATTTTGCTGCTCATGCGGCTGCTGCGCGACCTGCCAGCGGCGCAGGTGGGCAGCCTGTTCTATCTGGTGCCGCCGCTGGCGGTGCTGGAAGCCTTCGTGCTGTACGGCGAGCGCCTGGGGTGGTGGTCGCTGCTCGGGCTGGCGCTGTGCGTGCTGGGGGTGGCGCTGGCGGCGCAACCGGCGGCCCCCCCGGCGCGTACTGCCGGGCATGGGTGAACTGCACGGCCGCATCGGGGGCGTTTCTCTGGGCTACGATCTGCACGCCAGCTGGGATGGTCGGCAGCTTTCGGGCCGCATCGGCGGGCGCTTTGAGGGCAAGGACATTGAGCTCAGCGTGAACGCCGGGGGCGTGGAGGGGCGTATTGGCGGCACCTTCGCGGGCTTTGACGCCGTGGGGGAGCTAAGCCCCCAGGCTGTTCACGTTCGCCTGGGCGGACGCATCGACGGAGACGACGTGCACCTGCAGCTGGGCGGCGCCCAGGTCCAGGGCCGCTTCTCGGGCCGCCTGGACGGCAAGGACGTGGCCCTGACCCAGGACGGCGCGCGCCTGCACGGCCGCATTGGAGGCCGGTTTGAAGGCAAGGATGTGGACCTGACCACGGGCGGCGTCCCGCTGGAGGTCGCGGCCCTGGCGGCGGTGTGCGCCTATAAGGCCCTGGAAGACCAGCAGGCGCAGGCGGCCTCGGCGAATTCAGGTCCGTCCAACTGACTGTTCAGCTGCTCACCGTCCAGCGCTCCACTGGGCCCAGGTGCGGCCCACCGGCTGGGCCGCCGTGGGCACCGCCGCGCCGCCGCGCCACGCCCGGAAGATGGGCACAGGCAGCGGCAGGCTCAGCACCCGGCGCCGGCCACGCGCCCGCGCCAGCTCGGGGAAATTGAGGGCTTCGGGGCCGCACAGGTCGGCCACCCGGCCCGCCGGGGCCTTCAGGCTCAGGGCGCACAGGCGCTCAGCCGCCGCCCCTGCGGCCAGGGGCCGCAGCGTCACCCCGGCGGGCAGCAGCGTCAGTGGGCCCAGGCCCGGCACAGGCAGGGTCAGGCGGCGCAGCAGCTCGTCCACGAACTCGTGAAACTGGGTGGTGCGCAGAATGGTGTAGGGCATCCCGCTGCCGTCCACCAGCCGCTCAGCCGCCCACTTGTCGCGGTAATAGGGCGCGCCCTGCAGCCTTTCCAGGCCCGCAATGCTCATGTAGACGAGGTGGGCTGCGCCCGCCGCCCGCGCGGCCTGCACCACCTGCCGGGTCAGGGCCACATCGGCGCCGGCCTTCAGGGGCTGGGTGGCCAGATGCACCACCACGTCGCCGGTGCGCAGCACGCCCGCCAGCGCGCCGGGCTGGATCAGGTCCACGGCGGCCCAGGTGAGGCCGGGGGCGGCAGGCCCGGCCCGGCGGCTCAGGGCCACGACCTCGGCCCCGCTGGCCTGCAGCAGCGGCAGCAGGGCGCGGCCCAGGGTGCCGCTGGCCCCGGTGACCACCACGCGCGTCATGGCGTCACCGGGGCGGGGCGGGCGCGCAGGCTCAGGGCAGCGGCCAGCGCCACCAGCGGCAGGCCACTGAGGGGCATCGCCACGGTGCCCAGTAAGCCGGTCAGCAGCCAGCCCTGCACGAACGCGCGGGGCAGCGGTTCGCGGCGGGCCTCAAAGGCGGCGGCCAGCTGGCCCTGGCCGTACAGCAGCGCGCCGTACAGCAGGAACCAGAAGGCGGCCATGCGGTCCCAGTGGGGTTCCACGGCATTCACGACCCCGGCCTGAACCCAGCCCAGCAGGGGCTCGCGGTACAGCACCAGCCCCACGGCCAGGTGCAGCAGGGCCAGGCCCCGCAACCAACGACTTGCTCGTGTCATGTCGGTTCTCCTTCCGGCTCAGGGCCTGGGCGGGGCGCCGCCCAGCAGTTGCCGGTGCAGCAGTTCGCCCAGCTGGCGGTACTCCTCGCCCTGAATGGGGGGGTGCATCTGGGCGGCCCCCAGATAGACGGCGTAGCCCAGCCGGGCCAGCTGCCGGCCCTGCGCCGGGTCGCCCACGATGGCCGTGAACAGCCCGGCCAGATAGGCCAGCCGCCGCTCGTCCACCCGCTGCACCAGCGCGCGGGCCCCGGGATCGCGCTCGGCCCACAGGCGGACAGCGCGGTCCTCGGCGGGGTTGCGGCGGCTGATCAGGTCGGTGAGGAACTGCAGCTGGGCGGCGGGGGGGAGCGCAGGGTCAATGGTGTCCACCACGTCGGCAAAGCCCACATGGTCCAGGTGCGCCAGCAGCGCGGTTCGGTACGCGCCCAGGCTGGGGAAATGGTGGTAAAAGGAGCCCTTGGTCAGGCCCATGAAGGTCACCAGCCCGTCCACGGTCAGGCCGCCCTCGCCCTGGGCGGTCAGCACCTGCAGGCCCGCGTTCAGCCAGTCGGTTTTCGAGGTTCGGGCCATGACCCTTCGACCGTACCATACCGGACGGTATGGTACGGGGCCGATTGTCCTGCACGCCAGTTGCCAGCAAGCCGCACATTCCCTCTGCCAGGGGCGTGGTACGTTTTCGCCCATCATGACGGTCACTGCCAAGGCGAGAACGCTCGGAGAACTGCTTCAGACGCCGGAATACGCCGGACGCACGCCGTTTGACGGCCGGGTGCGCCTCGTGCAGGACGAGGTGCGCGAGAACCTGACGCGCAAGCTGCGCGCGGGCGAGGAACTGTTTCCCGGCGTGGTGGGCTACGACGACACCGTGATTCCACAGCTGGTCAACGCCCTGCTGGCGCGGCAGAACTTTATTCTGCTGGGCCTGCGTGGTCAGGCCAAGAGCCGCATTCTGCGCGCCATCACGGAGCTGCTGGACCCCGAAGTGCCGGTGATCGCTGGGGCCGACATGCCCGACGATCCCCTGAACCCCGTGGGCGCCGAGGGCCGGCACCTGCTGGAAGCCCACGGCCTGGAGCTGCCCATCCGCTGGCTGCCGCGCGCCGAGCGTTACGTGGAGAAACTGGCCACCCCCGACGTGACGGTGGCCGATCTGGTGGGCGATGTGGACCCCATCAAGGCCGCGCGCCTGGGCACGTCTCTGGGCGACGTGAGAAGCATGCACTTTGGCCTGCTGCCGCGCGCCAACCGGGGCATTTTTGCGGTGAACGAGCTGGCCGACCTGGCACCCAAGGTGCAGGTGGCGCTGTTCAACATCCTTCAGGAGGGGGACGTGCAGATCAAGGGCTACCCCATTCGCCTGGAACTGGACGTGATGCTGGTCTTTTCGGCCAACCCCGAGGACTACACGGCGCGCGGCAAGATTGTCACGCCGCTCAAGGACCGCATTGGCAGCGAGATCCGCACCCATTACCCCACCGACGTGGGCCTGGGCATGGCGATTACCGAGCAGGAAGCGGTGCGCGACCCCTCGGTGACGGTGCCGCCCTTCATGGCTGAACTGATAGAAGAAATTGCCTTCCAGGCGCGTGAAGACGGCCGCGTGGACAAACTCAGCGGGGTCTCGCAGCGCCTGCCCATTTCCCTGATGGAGGTGGCCGCCGCCAACGCCGAGCGCCGCAGCCTGACGGGCGGTGACGCCCCTGTGGTGCGCGTGAGCGACGTGTACGCGGGCCTGCCGGCCATTACCGGCAAGATGGAACTGGAATACGAGGGCGAGCTGAAGGGCGCCGACAACGTGGCCCGCGACGTGATTCGCAAGGCCGCCGGGGCGGTGTACGCCCGCCGCTACGGCAGCGCCAACACCCGCGAGCTGGAAAAGTGGTTCGAGAACGGCAACGTGTTCCGCTTTCCCCAGGGCGGGGACAGCCGCGAGGCGCTGCAGGCCACGCAGGAGGTGCCCGGCCTGACCGACCTGGCCGCCGAGGTGGCCGCCAGCGCCGATGACGCCGTGCGCGCCAGTGCCGCCGAATTCGTGCTGGAAGGGCTGTACGGCCGCAAGAAGCTCTCGCGCGCCGAGGAGCTGTACGCCGCCCCTGAACCTGAAACCCGCCAGCAGCGCGGCGGCCGCTGGAACTGAGGTTGACGGCGCAGCCCGGGTCCCCATCCTGACGACGGGGACCCGGGCTGTGGGCTGTGGGCTGTGGGCTGTGGGCTGTGGGCTGTGGGCTGTGGAGCGGCCTAATGTGGCTCCCTGGCGCTGTCAAGCTCTTGTCTGCCTTTCCTACACCCCACGACCTCCCCCCTACTCCCCCCCAATTCTCCGGTACACCGCCCCCGCCACCACCCCGCCCAGCGCATACCACGCGGTGGTCAGCAGCAGCGTTTGCGGGCGCTCGTGGGGCTGGTGGCCCAGGCCCAGGCGCGGGGGCAGGGTCGCGCCGCCCACCCCGGCAGCCACGCCCAGGGCGGTGCCCAGCGCAGGCGCGCGGGCGGCGCCGCCCAGTCCCGCCAAGGCGTAGTAGATGGTGTTGGACGCCAGATCGGCGGCCAGGGTCGTGGCGTACAGGGCGCGGCCACGGGGCGGGTCCTGGCCCAGGGCCAGCAGGCTGGCGCTCAGGGCCCGCTCGCCGATCACCTCCATGCGCGGGGCGTGGGGCAGAACGCGGCGCACGCCCTCGTTCAGCAGATTCACGGTCACGGCGCCGGCCAGCCCGGCCAGGGTCAGCGCGGCCCAGCGGGGCAGGCGGCGCGGGGGAACAGGTGGGGTGGTGGGCGCGTCGGCAGCGGGGTCGTTCATGGGGCCTCCTTATTTCTGCCCGTCATGGCAACACGGGGCGCCGTGGCAAAGATGTGCTCTGGCCCCTGGGGCCGCTTAAGAATGCCCGGCCCCCCACCCCGTACCCTGGGCCCATGCTGCCCCCGGCCCTGGCCCACCTGCTGGCCTACCACGCGCCCCTGAGCACCCTGCAGCGTGAGCAGGAGGGCGGCGCGGTCAGCCTGCTCACGCCCGGCGTGAACGTGCTGGCACTGAACGCCACCTATCTGCCCTGCGGCCCCACAGGGGTGGACTTGCCGGCCGTAACCGAGTGGCACGCCCGCCACGACCTGCCGCCGCTGGTGGCGACCACTGCACCCTTGCCAAACGCCACGCTGGTCGCCACCCTGCGGGTGGGGGGCTGGGCCGCCTCACCCCTGCCCCCAAGCCGCAGCGTCGTGGTGGAACAGATTTCCCGCCTGCACCTGGGCCCCTGGGCCGAGGCGCTGACCCAGGCGCGCGGCACACCGGGCTGGGGCTCCTGGCTGGCGCGGCACCTTGGGGCCCGGCTGGAAACCGAACGCGGCTACCTGCCTCTGCTGGCTTACCAGGGGGACGAGGTGGTGGGCGCCCTGCTGTGGCAGGCCCAGGGCCCTGGCGGCGCAGCGCTGCTGTGGGGCACCCGCCACGCTGAGGCGGCCCATGCCCTGCTGCACACCGCTGCAGGGTTGGGCCGCTCGTTGCTGGTGGCCTGGGGCCCCGACGATCTGGCAGCTGGGCTGCAACCTCCTGAACATGAGGCCGTCATCTTCAGCCGCCTGCAGATGTGACATTTCTCTCGCCACAGCACCGCTCTATTTGAACTCCATGAGAAAAACGCGTTGTGAGGATTTTGGCAAAAGAACGGCATTTTTGCGCTCAGCGCAGGGGGCGGGGGCGATGAGACATGAGAGCCTTCACCTCATGTTTATGGAGGCTTGAACCCGTTCTAATACCACCATGTCGCCTGCCCTCACGCGTTCGGCCAGTCTGGTGCTGCTTGCTCTCACCCTTGCGGCTTGTGGGGGCAGCCCCAGTGCTCCAGTCGCGGGCGGGAGCGCGCCTGTGGGCAGCACCCCGAATCTCAGCGACACCCTGGCCGCGCAGGCGGTGGCCACCCCCATCGCCCTGACCCCTGGCCAGAGCCTGCAACTGCGCGTCACCGTGGGCGGGCGGGCCCCCCAGCCCGGCGAGCTGACCTGGACCAGCGGCAACGCGGCCGTCGCCACCGTGAACCAGAGCGGCCTGGTGACGGCCACAGGCGCGGGCAGCACCACCGTGCGCGCCGCCCTGACGGGCCGTCCCTCGGTCTTTCTGGACTTTCCGGTGACGGTGGGCGCGGCGGCTCCGGCCCCCAGCCCCACCCCGCCCGCACCCGACTTTGCCCAGCGCGTCCTGGACCTGACCAACGCGGCGCGTGCGACCGGCGCCACCTGCGGCACCGCGGCCTACCCCGCGGTGCCCGCCCTGACCCTGAACGCCCAGCTGACCCAGGCGGCGCAGGGCCACGCCAGCGATATGGCCGCGCAGAACTACTTCAGCCATACGGGCAAGGATGGCCGCACCTTTGCCCAGCGCATCACGGCCGCCGGCTACGCCTGGCGCGCGGCAGCGGAGAACATCGCCGCTGGGCAGAGCACCCCCGAACAGGTGGTGGCGGGCTGGCTGAAAAGCGAAGGCCACTGCAAGAACATGATGAGCCCCGCCTACAAGGAGCTGGGCGTGGGCTACGCCCAGGGCGGCAGCTACGGCCACTACTGGGTGCAGGATTTCGGCAGCCGGTAAGCAAAGCAAAGTGGAAGGGGGCGGCCCATTTAGCCGCCCCCTTTCTTATGGCTGTTTAGCGCCCGAACAGCGGCAGATACTCGCCGTACCCCTGGGCCTCCAATTCGGAGACCGGCACAAAGCGCAGCGCCGCCGAATTGATGCAGTAGCGCAGGCCGCCGTGCTCCTGCGGGCCGTCGGGGAACACATGGCCCAGGTGAGAATCGGCCCCCTGCGAGCGCACTTCTGTGCGGGCATAGCCAATCTTGTAGTCCGTGTTCTCGGTCAGGGTCACGCTAGGAATGGGGCGGGTAAAGCTGGGCCAGCCACAGCCAGCGTCGTACTTGTCCAGGCTGGAAAACAGCGGCTCGCCGCTCACCACGTCCACGTAAATGCCTTCCTCGGCATGGTCCCAGTATTCGCCCGTAAAGGCCCGCTCGGTGCCCTCATGCTGCGTCACCTGATACTGCATGGGCGTCAGCCGCTCGCGCAGTTCAGCGTCGCTGGGTTTGGTGTAGTTGGGCTTGGTCATGGGGGCCAGTCTCCTGCGCGCAAGGGCGCGGCAGGTAAGTGGGAAGTGGAGAGTGGTTAGTGGAACTGCCCCCTGCGCCTTTCCCACTGCCCACTCCCTACTCCCCACTTCCCTTACAGCGGAATATTCCCGTGCTTCTTGTAGGGCCTCGCCTCTTCCTTGTCGCGCAGCATCTCGAAGGTCTGAATCAGGATGCGCCTCGTGTCCTCCATGGGGATCACGTCGTCAATGTAGCCCTTGCTGGCGGCCACGTACGGGTTATCAAAGGCGTCCTTGTACTCGGCGATTTTCTGGGCGCGGGTGGCGTCGGGGTTCTCGCTCTGCTGAATCTCGCGGCGGTAGACGATGTTCGCGGCCCCCTCGGCGCCCATCACGGCCACGGCGGCGGTGGGCCACGCATAGACCACGTCGGCGCCCATGTCGCGGCTGTTCATGGCGAGGTACGCGCCGCCGTAGCTCTTGCGGGTAATCAGGGTGATCTTGGGGACGGTGGCCTCGGCGTAGGCGTAGAGCATCTTGGCGCCGTGGCGGATGATGCCCGCATGTTCCTGCGCCACGCCGGGCAGGAAGCCGGTCACGTCCACCAGGGTCAGAATGGGGATGTTGTAGCAGTCACAGGTGCGGATAAAGCGCGCGGCCTTGTCGCTGGCGTCAATGTTCAGGGTGCCCGCCATCACGCGCGGGTTGTTCGCCACGATGCCCACGCTTTCCCCGTTCAGGCGCGCGAACCCCACGATGATGTTCTTCGCCCAGCCGGGCTGGATTTCCAGGAAGGTGCCGTCGTCCACCAGTTCATGAATCACGTCGTGCATGGGGTAGGGCTTGCGCTGGTCCGGCACCACGATCTCCAGCAGCTTTTCGGTGGTGCGGGTGGCGGGGTCGTTGGTGGGCAGGGCGGGGGCCTTCTCGTGCGCGTTCTGCGGCAGGTAGCCCAGCAGGTCGCGCACGCCGCGCAGCACAGCCTCGTCGCCGTCGTATTCCAGGTGGGCCACGCCGCTCTTGCGGGTGTGCACGTCGGCGCCGCCCAGCTGGTCAAAGGTCACGTCCTCACGCGTGACGGACTTGATGACTTCCGGGCCCGTGATGAACATGTAACTGCTGCCCTCGCTCATCAGGATGAAATCGGTCAGGGCGGGCGAATACACCGCGCCGCCCGCGCAGGGCCCCAGAATCGCGCTGATCTGCGGAATGGCGCCGGAGTAGATGGCGTTGCGGTAAAAGATCTCGCCGTAGCCCGACAGGCTGTCCACGCCTTCCTGAATGCGGGCGCCGGCGCTGTCGTTCAGGCCAATGACCGGGCAGCCCGTCTTGGCGGCCAGGTCCATGATTTTTGTGACCTTGGCGGCATTCATCTTGCCCAGCGACCCACCCAGCACGGTGAAATCCTGCGAAAAGACAAACACCTGCCGCCCGTCAATGGTGCCCCGGCCCGTGACCACGCCCTCGCCGGGGGCCTCTACACCCTGCATCAGCCGACCGCCGCGGTGCTCCACGAAGGTGCCCATCTCCAGAAAGCTGCCGGGGTCCAGCAGGACCTCAATGCGTTCGCGGGCCGTGAGCTTGCCGCCCTGCTTCTGCTTTTTCAGCCGCTCGGGCCCCCCGCCCTGCTCCACCTTCGCGCGGCGCTGCTCCATGGCCGCAATGAGTTCCTGAAGTTCGATGCCCGGCTGTGTCATGCGGCCTATGGTATCCAAACGGGCGTTAGGGAGACGGGAGGCGGGAGGCGGGAGGCGGGAGGCGGGAGGCGGGAGGCGGGAGGCGGGAGGCGGGAGGCGGGAGGCGGGAGGCGGGAGGCGGGAGGCGGGAGGCGGGAGGCGGGAGGCGGGAGGCGGGAGGCGGTCAGGGTGTAGTGCCTGCGCTCCGGCACCGTCAAGCCCCGCCCGTTTCATGCGCTCTGGCCTTCTGTCCCCTTTCCGCGCACCGCCCCCCGCTTCCCGCCTCCTCTTTGCCTACTGCCCACTCACCACTTCCATTCCCGTTTCATCCATCCGCACAATGTTCGCCAGCGTGTGAATGGGCACGCCCAGGTCGGCCAGCTTGGCGCGGCCGTGTTCAAACTGCTTTTCCACCACGCAGCCGATGCCCAGCAGCCCCGCGCCGCTCTGGGCAATCAGGGTGCTCAGGGCGCGCAGGGTGCCGCCCGAGGCCAGAAAGTCGTCAATGACCACCACGCGGTCTCCCGGGCCCAGGAACTCACTGCTCACGAACAGGTCCACCACCCCGCCCTTGGTGCGGCTGACCGACTGGGCGGTGAAAATGGGTTCTTTCATGGTCACTGGCTTTTTCTTGCGGGCGTAGACCATGGGCACGCCCAAGGTCATCGCCGTGGCGATGGCCGGGGCAATGCCGCTGACCTCGATGGTCACGATCTTGGTAGGGGCCAGCGGGGCAAAGTGGCGGGCGAAGGTCTCGCCCATCTCGCGCGTCAGGTCCGGCAGCAGCTGGTGGTTCACCAGCCCGTCCACCTTCAGAATGCCGCCGGGCAAGATCTCGCCCTGTTGCCGAATCGCCTCCACCAGTGCCTACATAGGGGGCAGTGTACCGGGCGACCAGCAGCGGGCCCTCCCGGCGTGGGAAGGGCCCGGCATGGGGTGAAGCTGGACAGGGCCGCGTCTCGGGTCAGAGGGGGGCCGTCCGAGCCGGCGCCACGCTGAGCCCCGCGCTCAGCAGCGGGGGGTGCCCGCGTTCACGCTGCCGTCGCTGGGCGTGTACTGGAAGCGGCGCACAACCACTTCGGTGTCCTGGCCATTCACGGGGGCCATGCCACGGAAGAGCCACAGGTTCATGTGCACCGGCATCTCGATCTGGGCAATGCGGGGGTTGGTCCAGCGCCCGGTGCTGGGGTTGTAGGTGGCGGGCCACACGAATTCGTTGCAGCCAATGCGGTTGGAGAGCGCAGTGGTGTGCCCGCCAAAGGTTTCGTGAATCACCCGGTCGCGCAGGCGGGTGTAGCGGTGGGTGGTGTAAGTCCCCTGCAGCTGCAGCGGCAGCACACGCGAGGTCGCGGGCTGGCCGCGCAGGCTGGGGTAGGTGGTGTAGTTCAGCGGGAGCGCGCCGGCCTGCCCCCAGCGGGCCAGTTCGACATCAATCTCAAAGAGGCCGTCCGGGTCCTGCCCGGCGGGCACGGTGTCCGGGGTGGGGTACTGGAACAGGCCCAGCACCACGTTCTGGTCCAGCTGGTCCACGCGGCCGATCACCCGCCACTCGTAGGTGCCGTAGCCCAGGCGGCGACTGGTATTCAGTTCGGCGTTGGTCCACGCGCCGCCATCTCGGCGAATGGCGAGGTGCAGGTCGCCGGCGGGGTCCAGCCAGACGTTGCGGCTTGACCAGTTGTTCGGCCCCGGGCCCATGCCCTGGCCGTCCTTCACGGTCCAGGTGAACCCGCTGAAGTTCAGCGCGGTCGCCTGCGGCTGCAGGGCGCTCCCCGCCTGCGCCACAGGCTGCGGCACCTGCGCGCCACAAGCGGTTAATCCGAGCACCAGCGTCAGTCTCAGCAAAACGGAATTCATAGTGTCCTCCTGACGCCTCCACTGAACCACAAGTCAGCGGCCAAATGATGTAAAAAAGTTCCAATTCATTGCTTGAGATTGAAAATTTATATCATTGGTCAACTGCTTTGGGGCAGGCTGCTTCGGGGCCGGCTCGGCCAGTTGGCGCATGGCGGGGATCGGGCCCGGCGCCAAGAATGCAGGGGTGGCTGCCTTACCGGACCTTTCTGCTGCCGAACAGCAGGCTTTCATTCAGAAATACGGCCTGCAGGGTCCGCTGCGCCGGCTGCCCAGCGCGGGGATCGTGAACCGGGTGTACCAGACAGTCTGGCGGGGCCAGCCGGCCGTGCTGCGCGTGCCCCTGCCCGGCGACGACGAGGACACCCTGACCGAGAGCGTGGCCGCGCCCGCCGCCTTCCGGGCCGGTATCCGCACGCCCGAACTGCTGCGCTTTGACGAGGACCGGGACATCGTGGCCGCCCCGGTGACGCTGTACGCCCTGGCCCCGGGCCGCAGTCTGGACACCCTGGGCTGGCGCCCCGGCGACCCCCGCCTGCGCCGCGCGTGGCAGGAAGCGGGGCGCGAACTGGCCCGGCTGCACGCGGCGGTGCGCACCGTGCCCGATCCGCTGGGCCGCCTGGAAGCCATTCACCCGCCCGACGTGGCGCGTGTTCAGGCGCAGGTGACAGAGACGGCCCGATTGGGGACCGACGATGCCGAGTGGGCCGCCGCCCTCACGGCGCGCCTGCTGGCCGACCATCCGCCACTGGCCCGCCCAGTGTTTCTGCACAACGACCTGCATCCCGGCAACCTGATGGTGACCGGGGGCGGCGCCCTGACGGCCCTGATTGACTGGGGCGACGCCGGCTGGGGCGACCCGGTGCTGGACCTGACGTACGGCGGCCCGCTGGCCGCCCCGGACCTGCGGCGCGGCTACGACGACGAAGCGCCGGGCGTGCTGGACAGCGGCGCCCCACTGCGCCTGCTGGCCTACCTGCTGCACGACGCCCTGCGCCGCTTGGCCCGCAGCCCGAAAGCCCAGGGGGCTGACCTGTGGCACAGTCGCCCCGGCACCTCCCTGCTGCAACTGTTGCGCGTCAGTTCGCAGGTTCCCGAGTGGGCAGCGGTCCTTTCGGGCTAAAGGTTCACGCCCTGGCCCCAACCACGTTCCACACGACGCCCATATCCTGCCCCCTGCGCCGCGTGCTGACAGCGGCACAACGACTGCCCCAGGGCCGCCAAGGTGCTGGGCACTGCCCTGGAGAGCCTGCGCTGAGGTGAAGGGGTGCCCAGGGCGCCCCCCTCGCTCTGCCCGGCTTAAACCAAGGTTGGCGCCAGCCTCCAGCTCAGTCCAGGTCGTTGATTTCCGGCTTGAAGCCCACCTGCCGGATGTAGTCCAGATATTGCGGGCCGCTGAGGGCCTCGCGCCCGCCGCTGAGGGCCACGAACATCGCCTCCAGCACGTTGGTGGCAAAGTTCCGCTGGCCCATGCGCGGGGTGGTGGTGATCAGGCGGCGCACGCCCCGCGCCTTCATCCACTCACGGTCGGCGGCCGTGATGGTCTGGGTGAGGATGGTCTTGCCCTGCAGGTTCTGCGGCGCGTAGCGCTTGGCGTAATGGGTGTCGCCCGCAATCACGTCGGCCCAGGCGTAGTACCTGGTGCCCTTGCCTTCCACGCTCTGCTCCTGCTTGGCGCCTGTGGGGTAAAACCAGTCCTGGGGCAGCTTGGTGATCACCGGCAGCACCAGCCCCGCCACCCGGCGCAGCGAACCGATAGACCGCAGGGGCCGGTCCAGGTTCAGGCCGAAGACGATGTCGCCGTACACCACGTCCGCCCCGTGCTCCGAAAGGGCCTCGGCCATGCCGAAGCGGTCCACTGCCGAGACCATCAGCACCTTCTGGGTGCGCCACTGCAGCAGGCCGTCCAGCTGGGCAATCGCGTCGCGCTCCAGGGTGTTTTTCAGGCCGCTGCCGTCCAGCACGGGGGTCTGGCGGGCATTCGCCACCAGTTTGCGCACGTTGGCAAACACGTACTTTTTGCCGCCCGCAATCACGTACAGGTCCGCGCCGCCCAGCCCAAAGGCGTCCACCCGGCCGTCCAGGGCGCGGAACAGGGCCGCCATTTTTGCCGCGTCGCCGTCGGTGCCAAGGCGCTCGATCACGAAGGGCTGGCCCAGCACCGTCACGGTTTCGCGGGCGTTGCGGGTGCTGTTGCCCAGGCTGATGCTGACCACGTGTTTGTGCCCGGCGGGGGCGGGCTGCCAGCCCTGCAGTGGATCGGTCATGGGGGGCATTCTAGGCCAGCGGCTGCACGCGCCCGCTGCGCGCCGAGGCATACAGGGCGTCGAGCACCCGCGCCTGGGCCACCGCGTCGGCCGGCGGGTAGAGGGCCGGGGTCTGCCCGGCGGCCAGCGCCATAAAGTGGCGCACCATATGGGCGTAACCGTTGCTGGCCCCGAACACTTCCTCGCGCACCTGCTCGCCCACGGTCAGGCGCAGGGTCTGGGGGCCCTGGGTGTGGCTGTGGAACACGCCCTCCATGTGCAGGGTGCCGCGCGTGCCCACCACGGTCACGGCCTGGGTGCTGGGGTCCGTCCAGTCAAAGGCGCAGTCCAGGCTGACCAGCGCGCTGGGGTAGGTCAGCACGCCGCTGAGGGCCACGTCCACGCCCGCCGCCGGGCCGCCTTCTGTCCAGCGGGCCGCCGCCTGGGCCGAGAGGGGTTCGCCCAGCAGCAATCGGGTGAGGTTCACCGGGTAGGTGCCCACGTCGTACAGCGCGCCGCCGCCCTGCGCCGCGTGCCAGCGGAAATCGTGCGGGTTGTCCATGTGAAAGCCAAAGGCCGCGCGCACCGCCCGGATCTCGCCCAGGTCCTCGGCCACGATCTGGCGCAGGCGGGCCACATGGGGCTGAAAGCGGTAGGCAAAGGCTTCCAGCAGCACCCGCCCTGAATGGGCCGCGGCGTCGGCCAAGTCCTGGGCCTGGGCGGCGTTCAGGGTCATCGGCTTTTCAGTCAGGGCGTGCTTGCCCGCCTGCAGGGCCGCCAGGGTCCAGGGGTGATGCAGGTCGCCCGGGAGCGGGTTGTACACCGCATCCACGTCCGAGGCCAGGACTGCCGCGTAGTCCCCCACCAGCGGCACCTCCCATTCCTGGGCGAAGGCACGCGCCCGCTCGCTGTGCGGATCACGC
This sequence comes from Deinococcus multiflagellatus, assembly GCF_020166415.1. Lineage (NCBI taxonomy): Bacteria > Thermotogati > Deinococcota > Deinococci > Deinococcales > Deinococcaceae > Deinococcus > Deinococcus multiflagellatus. The sequence continues at coordinate 395,535 of NZ_JAIQXV010000002.1, read as the reverse complement.
ACCCCCAGCGCCGTGACCTCGCCCCCCGCGTCCCGAATGGCCGGAATCAGCGCCCGCGCAATGCGCGCCGCCCCCAGAATCCCCCAGCGAAATGGTGTGGTCATGCGGGGCAGTGTGGCAGATGGGGAGTGGAACAACCTGATTCGGAACTCAGGCGCTTGTCAAGCCCCGCGCACCGCCTCCCGCGCCCTGCCCCCTTCTTTTCCCACAACCCACTCCCCACTACCCCTTACTCAACAAATACCCCTTCGGATGGTGCCCGCCGCTGGCGACCTGGAACAGTTCGTGGGCATTCCACTTCTGCTGGGCCGAGAGCACGCGCTCGAAGAGACGGATTTCGTGGGTGATCACGCACAGGCGCCCGCGCTGGCTGGTCAGGCGGTGCATTTCCTGCAAGAAGGCCGGGTACAGCACCTCGTTGCTATGGTGGGTGCTGATGGCGTCGCCCCAGGGCAGGTCGGCCATGATCAGGTCAAAGGAGCGGGCAGGCAGGTCCGTGTGCAGGGCGTCGCGCACCGCCACCTCAATGTCGCGCCCGGCGGCCTGGACGTTGGCGCGGGCGCACTTCACGGCTTCCGGGTTCAGGTCCACGCCCACCAGCGCGGCGCTGGGGCCCATCAGGTCGCGCTCGATCAGCAAAGTCCCGCTGCCGCTCATAGGGTTAAAGATGCGGTCCTGTTCGCGCTGCCCGGCCAGTTTGTGGGCGGCGTAGGCAATGGTGGCGTTCAGGCCGCCCGCCATGTTGCACACCCGCCACGCGCGGGCGCTCAGGGGCTTTGGCGTGATGCGGGCCAGCACGTCCCAGCCGCCTCCCCCTTCCTCGGGGCGCAGGCGGATCAGTAATTCGCCGGCTTCGGGGTCGTGGGGCAGGTTCAGGTGGGTCTGCAGTTCTTCGGCGAGGCGCTGCATCACGGCTGATTCCTTGCCTGCCGCCGCCAGCCGGAACGAGCGGTGCGCGCCCACCTGCACGGCGCCCAGCAGAAAGTCGGTCAGTTCGCCCAGTTGCTGGTGGCCCAGCAGGCCGCGCGGGCGCGGCACGTCCCAGGTGCGCACGCGGTAGACCGCCACCGCCGACTTCAGGCGGGTCAGGCGCGCGGGGTCGCCGGGAAACCAGAAGCGCAGGCCGCGCACGTCGCGGGCCAGCGGCACTGTCGCCAGTTCGCCAGCGGCGACATGCTCCAGGCCGCGCAGGGCTTCGAGTTCGTATTCGTGGGCGGGCTGGCGGGCGCGGTGGTCGCCCCGGGGGCGGGCTTTGCGCCGGGGCTGGGCGTGGCGGTCAGGGCGGGCGGGGCGCGGCATAGCAGAACAGTATAGAGCCCCCGCCCCAGGGGGGCTGCCGCCCCCGGGCCCTGGCGGCGTACAATCCGGGCCGTTCTATGACGCGCCCGCCCCGCCCCCCCCGCGACCTGAGTGCTGGCCGCGCCCGCCGCCGCCTCTCGCCGCTGTCGCAGCTCAGCCCGCCGCAGCTGATCGCGCTGTCCTTTGCGGTGGCCATTCTGGTGGGGGGTACGCTGCTCAGCCTGCCGGTCACCCACGGCCTGAACCCGGACGGCACGCGGCGCAGCGTGAACTTTCTGCAGGCGCTGTTTACCGCCACCAGCGCCCTGTGCGTGACCGGCCTGAACGTCATTGACCCCAGCAAGGATTTCAACCGCCTGGGGCAGGTGCTGATCATGCTGCTCATTCAGGTGGGCGGTCTGGGGATCATCACCTTCGGCACGGCCTTTGCGCTGATCTCGCGGCGCCGCGTGAACTTCACCGAGCGTCTGCGGCTGGCGCAGCAGGTGAGCGCCCTGAACACCGGGGGCGTGCTGGGCCTGATCCGGGCGATTTTTCTGTACACCTTTGTCATTGAGCTGGTCGGGGCCGCGCTGCTGGCCTTCCGCTTCGTGCCGCTGGAAGGCTGGGGGCGGGGGCTGTTCTACTCGCTGTTTCACTCGGTCAGCGCCTTTAACAACGCGGGCTTTGCGCTGTACAGCGACAACCTGATGGGCTTCGTGGGCGACCCGCTGGTCAGTGTGGTGATTGCGCTGCTGATCATCCTGGGGGGCACGGGCTTTCTGGTGCAGCTGAATGTGGTGGCGCACCTGCTGAACCCCCGGCGCAACCGCCTGATGGTCCACAGCAAACTGGTGCTCACCATGATGGCCGCGCTGCTGCTGATTGGCACGGTGGCCTATCTGGTGCTGGAATGGAACAACCCCAAGACGCTGGGGCCCCTAGGGCTGGGTGAGAGGGTGCTGGCCTCGTTCTTCCAGAGCGTGACCACGCGCACGGCGGGCTTTAACACCCTCGATTACGGCGCGATGGGCCTGACCACGCTCTTTATCACCATCATTCTGATGTTTATTGGGGCCAACCCCGGCTCCACGGGCGGCGGCATCAAGACCAGTACCTTTTATGTGATGATGGCCTCGGCCTGGAGCATGGTGCGCGGGCGGCGCGACACCACCCTGTTCGAGCGCCGCATTGACACCGACACCATCCTGCGGGCCATGACGGTGGGCCTGCTGAGCATTGGGCTGGTCAACGCGATGCTGATTGCGCTGCTGAGCCTGAACACCCGCGACGACGTCAGCTTTATCAACCTGTTTTTCGAGGCGGTCAGCGCCTTCGGCACCGTGGGCCTGAGCATGAACACCACGCCGCTGCTGAACCCGGCCCAGCATGTGGTGCTGATTGCGCTGATGTTCCTGGGCCGCATTGGCCCGCTGACCTTCGCTGTGGCCTTCGGCCGCCCGCGTTCGGCGGTGCCGGTGCGCTACCCGGCGGACAAGGACATTCTGATCGGCTGACCCCGCCGCTTTCCTGCACGCCAGAAAGGACCTGTGACCAATGAAAAGCAAACAATGTCTTGTGATCGGGCTGGGCCGCTTCGGCACCGCCGTGGCCACCACCCTCTACGAAATGGGCCACGAAGTGGTGGCCATTGACCAGCACGAAGAAAACGTGGAGCGCGTGATGAACCTCGTGACCCACGCCGCCGTGGTGGACGCCAGCGATGAGCGCGCCCTGCGCACCCTGGGCGTGGGCGACTTTGACGTGGTGGTGGTGGCCATCGGCACCGACGTGCAGGCCAACATTCTGGCCACCATGAACGCCAAGAGCCTGGGCGCGCCCTACGTGGTGTGCAAGGCGATTGACGAGATGGCCCGCCGGGTGCTGGAACGCCTGGGCGCCGACCTCGTGATTCGCCCGGAACACGACATGGGCGTGCGGCTGGCCCGCCAGATCGCCACCCCGAACATTGTGGACACGCTGGACCTAGGCGGCGACTACGCCATCGTGGAAATCGAGGCCAACGAGCGCCTGAAGGGCACCCTGCGCGACCTGAACCTCACCGGGCGCTTTGGCGTGCAGGTGATCGCCATCAGCCGCGCGGGCAAGATTGAGGTAACCCCGCGCGCCGAGGACGAACTGCGCCCCCACGACAAGCTGGTGGTGATTGGCACCAGCCACAACCTCGACGACCTGCGGCGGTATCTGGGCGAGTAGGCGCCGCCGGACCTGCACCCAAGTCGCTCGCTGTAGATCTTGAGATCAACCGAGCGGGCGGGAACAGCTGCGCCGCAGAGCGAGAAGCGAAGAAAGGGGCTTGCACCGAGAATGGAAACGTTTCGGTGCTGTTCTGAACCGTTGGCCTGGGGGAGGGGCGAGGCCCTTAAGCGCTTTCCGGCGCCTCAATGAACAGCACGGGCCGACACGCCTCGACCCCGGCCAGCTGAATATCGTCCCGGCGGGTCCGCGCCCAGGCCTCTCGCTGCAGGCGCCAGCGCTGGACCAGCACCGGCTGACCGCGCCGGGTGGCCCAGTCGGTGCCGTTGGGTTGATAGCCCAGGGCCGCCGAGATCCGGTTGGAAGCCGCGTTGTCGAACAGCGCGTCGCTGGCCGCTTCGGCGGCCCCAAAGCCAGCAAAGGCCAGATGCAAAATCGCCGCGCGCATTTCGCGGCCCAGCCCCTGGCCCCGGACATCTGGCGCCAGCCAGGAAAAGGAAGTCACGGTGCGGCAGGTGTCAAAGTTCACCCCGATCAGGTCCTGCATGCCCACCGGCCGGCCTTGCCAGAGCACGGCGAAATACAGGCGCCAGGCATCCGGCCGCACCGTGCCGCGCCCCCGCCAGATGGCCTGCAGCCACAGGCGCTCGCGGCGCGGATTGGGTTCGTACAGGGACATGGGGTCGTCGAACGGCTCGGGGGACGTGACCACCCCGGCCCGGACGGTGGGCAGCAGTTCGGCCAGCAGGTCGTCGGTGGCCCCCTGCAGCGCGAGCCTGGGGGTGGTGACCCGGAGGGCCAGGGGTGGATACAGCGCAGCTGGCATGCCCCCAGCAAACGACACGCTGCCCCGCACCATCATGCGCGAACTGGCTTAGTGCGGCCCTGGGGCCCCAGCGGTTCTGCACGCATTGGCACCGCGAGGGGGCACAGGTGGGGCCCGGTCAGCCGCCGTGGCTCAGGGCCACGACCAACGCGGCCAGCAGCGGCAGCAGCGCACCCAGGCCCCAGACCACCCCGGCGCGGGCCAGCCCCGGGCGCAGCAGAAACAGCACCAGGGCCGCCGTGGCAAGCAGGGTCAGCAGGGCGTAGGCGAGCAGCACCCCCCGAGCATAGCGTCTGGGAGAGTGAGGGCAGAGGTCGGAGAAAAAGCTGTCCCCTCTAGCGGCGACAGCTGGCAGCCCCCCGTTCAGGGCCTCTCCCCTACCGCTCGGCGCGCTTCTGGGCCTCGTCCAGGGCCGCCTTGGCGCTCAGCTTGCCGGTGGTGGCTTTCAGGATCGCCTCTTCCAGCAGGGCGGTCCAGGCGGCGTACTCGGGCAGGTTGGGGCGCGGCACGGCGCGGCCAATCTGGGCATGCGCGGCGCGCAGCTGCGGGTTCTTGCGGTACCAGTCGTCCAGCAGGGGCCCGGCCGCGCGCCGGGGCGGCACGTAGGCGGTGGCCTGCACCCAGTGGGCCAGCCGCGCAGGCTGCATCAGGAACTGCCAGAAGGCCAGGGCGCCGGCCTGTTCAGCGGCGGGGGTGCCTGCGGGCACGGCCAGGGTCGCGCCGCCCAGGGGCACCGTGCATTCACCGGGTTTCTCGCAGGGAAAGGGGGCAATACCCAGGTTGAAAAACGGCAGCTTGCGCGCGTCAATCCAGTTCGCCACGCTGGCCAGCACAAAGACGTTCTGCCCCCGCGCAAAGTCGAAGGCGGCGCGGGTGGCTTCGTTCAGGGTGCGCGGCTGGGCCTGCCCGGCGGCGCTCATGCGCGCCAGCTGGGTCAGGGCCTCCACGGCGTCGGGGCTGTTCAGGCGCGGGGCCGTACCCGCCACCAGCTGCCCACCGCGCGACAGCACGTTCGCCTCAAAGGTCCAGGCGTCGGCGGCGGCCACCAGCGGGCGGCGGCCCCCGGTGGCCAGCGCGCGGCTCTGGGCTTCCAGCTGCGCCCAGGTGTCGGGCGCGGTCAGCCCGGCGCGCCCCAGGGTGCCCGCGTTGTACATCAGCACCGGCACGCTGAGGTTCCAGGGCAGCCCGTAGGTGCGCCCATTCAGCTGCCCAGACTTCCAGGCCGCCGGATACAGGTCGCCCACCAGGGCGTCGGGCAAGGTGTCGGCGGCGCGCGACAGGTCGGCCAGTTGCCCGCCCGCCGCCAGGGCCGGGAACTGGGTGAATTCCAATTGCACCAGGGCCGGGGCCTTGCCCGCCTTCAGGGCGGCCTGCAGTTTGGGCAGCAGCTCGCGGTAGTTGCCCTGCACCTGCGGCACCACCTCGTAGGCGTCCTGGGCGGCATTGAACTCGCGGGCGTAGCCGGCCACCACGCCCTGCACGCCGCCCATGGCATGCCAGAACTCCACGCGCACGGGGGCAGCCAGGGCCGAACTCAGGGACAGGGCCAGCAGGGGGGTCAGCAGGGCCAAACGGCGCATAGCGGCAGGATAGCGGCCCAGCCTGACGGGAACTTGAGGGGAAGACGGCAAGGACCCAGGCTGCGAGGACCGGTTCAGCGTGCAGCCAAGGCTGGGGGTGCCGCGCCGCGCTTGAGACGGGCTGCCGTTCATGTGCGGAACAGTCGGGAAAGAGCTGGGTGTTCCCCGGCGCCATCCCAGCCCGATTGCCAGAAACTCGCACCTTTTTCCTTCTCTGCTGCGCCGCTCTGCGAGGCCGTCCGGTTGAAAACCTTCCAGAACATGCTCCAGAATTTGTCAGATTTCGGATCAGCCAATGGTGCGGACAGTGTTCAAGCGTGGCGAGTGGTGTATGGAAGAAAGGTCGTCTGGGACGCTTAACTCGCTGCCCCCCCTCCCGACCTCCCCCACGAGGGGGGAGGAGAAAAACAGCGTGTTTATCAGACTGTCCTGTGTGGAATGCTGAAACTGTCCGAACCATTGATCAGCAAGAGGTCGGACCGTTTTTAGGAGAGGCAAGCAGGCGATGGAGAAACCTCGTCTGGGACGCCCCACTCGCTTCCCCCCTCTGCGAGTCCCCCACGAGGGGGAGGGGAAAGACAGCAGGTTTGTCAGGCCGCTTACCGCCAACTGCCCAAACGAATCCAACCATTGACGAAAACGTGTCTTGCCGTCTGCTCTGCTCGGGAAGCGCCACCCCCAGCCGTCTTCCCCACTTCCCACAACCTACTTCCTACTCCCCGCCCTTCAGGGCAGAACCGGATACAGGTCCACACGGCTGCCGGGCTTCACATCGCTGCGCGCGGCAATGCCCACCACCGCCGTGCCCCCGGTGCGGTTGCCCAGGCGGGTCAGCAGGTCCGCGAACTCGGTCACGTCCAGGCCCTGCACGTACTCGCTGGGCACCCCGCGCGAAGTCACGTCCAGCACGGTGTCCTTGACAAGGTCGCTGATCTGTTCCTGCAGCGCCTTGGCATTGCCGCCCAGCGACACGCTGGCGCGGCGGATGATCTGGTTGCCCCGGAACAAGACGGTGTTGGGCCGCGCGTCGCAGGTGAGTTCCACAGGCAGGCCCGTGGCCGCGTTCTGGGCGGCGCGGCACTGCACGAAGGTGCTCACGTTCAGGCCGCGCAGCTTGGTTTCTAGGGCGCTGCGGGCGGCGGCGCTCAGGCGCACGGCCGGGGTGCCGCGGGCGCCGCGGGCCTGGGCACTGCGCCCGGCGTCCTGCAAGAAGGTGTCCAGGTTGCGCACGCTGGGCACCACGGCGGCGTACACCAGCTCATTTTTGGGGTAGGCGAGGTCGCTGTTGCGGGTGGCGCTCAGCTCGGCGCGGCTGCTGGAATACTCGTCCTGCAGACGGCCCAGCGTGGCTTTGGCCTGGGCCAGATCGCGCGCCAGGGCTTCATTGCTGCTTTTCAGCTGCGCCTGCTGCTGCTGCAGGCGCCCCAAATCGTCGCGGACCTGATCGCGCTCGCGGGCGGCCTGATCGCGCTCGGTGCTCAGGCGGGTGCGTTCGGCGCTCAGGCGGGTCACCTCGGCCTGGGCCTGCTGGCGCTGCGCCTGGGCCTGCCGCTGCTGGGCCTGGGCGCGGGCCAGTTCGGTCTTGGCCTGGGCCAGTGCGTCACGGGCAGCGTCGCGGGCAGCCTGCACCTGGGCCATCTGCACCTGGGCCGCGCGCACCTGGGCCTGGGCGGCCTGGGCCTGCGTCTGCGCCGTGCGGGCCTGGGCCTGGGCCGCGCGGGTCTGCGTCTGGGCCTGGGCCTGCGCCTGGCGGGCACTGGTCTGGGCCTGCGCGGCGCGCACCTGGGCGGTTTCGGCGGCCTCTTGCGCGGCCTGGGCACGGTCCTGGGCACGGCGCACCTCCAGCTGGGCCAGGGCCACGCGGGCGTTCAGGTCCACCACCTGGGCATCCAGGGTCTGGGCGCGGCTGCGGCTGGCCTTCAGGGCGGCGTCCGACTGGGCCAGCTGCGCGCGGCTCTGGGCGGCGCGGGCTTCGAGGGTCTGGCGGGTCTGGGTCAGGGTCTGCACGCGGCCCTGCAGCCCGGCGGCCTGGGTTTTCAGGGTGGCTTCGGCGGCGCGCGCCGCGTTCAGGTCGCGCCGGGCGGCCTCCAGGCGCGTCTCGGCGGCCTGCTGCTGGGTGCGCAGGCGCTGGGCTTCCTGCTGGGCGCGGTCACGGTCCTGCTGGGCCGCGCGAATCTGGGCCTGGGCCACGGTGATTTCGCGGCGCAGCTCCTCCAGTTGGGGGCGCAGCTGATCGGCCTGGGCAATGGTGTTCACCGCCGAGCGGTTGAGCAGCAAGAAGGCGGCGAGGCTGGCGGCGCTGATCGCCATGCCGGAGAGCACCGCCACAATCAGGGCGGTCTGCTTGGGCCGCAGCCCAAACCAGCGCAGGTGTTTGCGCCCGGCCTTTTTGGCAATGGTGTCGGCGGCGTAGGCCACCACACCGGAAAGAATCACCACGAAGGGCAAAAACAGCCACAGCACCGCGCCTCACCCTCCCTGGATCACAGCTCGAAATCGTCGCCCAGGTAGTGGCGCCGGGCGTCCTCGTCCTGGGCAAACTGCGCGGGCGTGCCTTCAAATTTCACTTCGCCGTCGTACATCAGGTACACGCGGTCGGTCAGGGCAATGGTCTCGCGCACGTTGTGGTCGGTGATAAACACGCCCAGCCCCCGGCGGTCACGCAATTCGCGAATCAGGCGCTGAATCTCGCGGATGCTCTTGGGGTCCACGCCGGTAAAGGGCTCGTCCAGCAGCAGGTAATCGGGGTCGGTGGTCAGGGCCCGCGCCAGTTCCAGGCGGCGGCGCTCGCCCCCCGAAAGCTGGTAGGCGAAGCTACCTGCCAGATGCGAGAGGCCAAATTCGGCCAGCAGGGCGTCGGCGCGGGCCTCCTGCTCGCTTCTGGGCAGGCCCTGGTATTCCAGGATCGCCAGCAGGTTGTCGCGGGCGGTCAACTTGCGAAAGGCGCTGGGTTCCTGCGGCAGGTAACCCAGGCCCAGCCGGGCGCGCTCGTGCATGGGCAGGCGGGTCACGTCGCGCTCGCCCAGGCCAATGCGCCCGCCGCCGGGGCGAATAAAGCCCACCAGCATGTAGAAGGTGGTGGTCTTGCCGGCGCCGTTGGGGCCGAACAGCGCCACGATCTCGCCGGGGCGCACCTCCAGGTTCACGCCGCGCACCACCGCGCGGCGCCCATACGTCTTGCTCAGGCCCTCGGCGTGCAGCACCGGCCGGGCCTCGCGGGCGCCGGGCGCCGGCGCGGCGGGCGGGTGGGACAGGGGCGCGGTCACGTCTGGCAGCGTAGCACGGGCCTCCGGCGCCGCCCGTGAGGGCCAGATGGGACGGGGCGGGGGGGCCCATCTGGCCTACACTGAACACATGCTGCTGACGATCATCGTGCTGGATTCCGTGGGCGTGGGCGAGCTGCCCGACGCCGCGCGGTTTGGCGACGCCGGAGCCCATACCCTGAACCACACCCTGCAGGCCGCCCCCGCCGCGCTGCCCCACCTGGCGGCGCTGGGGCTGGCGCAGGTGCCCACCGTACAGACCAGCCCCCAGACGGTGCCCGCCGGGCCCGCCCAGGGTGCCTACGGCCGCATGCGCGAGGTCAGCCCCGGCAAGGACACCAGCACCGGCCACTGGGAATTCATGGGTGTGCAGCTGCAGCACCCCTTCCAGGTGTTCCCGGACGGCTTTCCGCCCGCCGTGATGGACCGCTTTGACGCCGCCACCGGCAAGGGCCACCTGTGCAACAAGCCCTACAGCGGCACCGACGTGATCCGCGACTTTGGCCCCGAGCACCTGAAAACCGGCGCCCCGATTGTGTACACCAGCGCCGACTCGGTGTTTCAGATTGCCGCCCACGAGGACGTGGTGCCGCTGGAGACCCTGTACGCGTGGTGCCAGGCCGCCCGCGAGATCCTGCAGGGCGAATACGCCGTGGCGCGCGTGATTGCCCGGCCCTTCCGGGGCGAGTTTCCCTTTGAGCGCGCGAACGAACACCGCAAGGATTACAGCCTGGTGCCGCCGCCCACCGTGCTGGACGCGGTGAAGGCCACCGGGCAGGCCGTGATCGGGATTGGTAAGATTCCCGATATCTACGCCCACCAGGGCTTTACCGAGGAAATTCACACCGACAGCAACGCCGACGGCGTCGCCAAGACGCTGGCCCGAATGCAGCAGGCGGCCAGTGAAGGCACCTCGGGGCTGATTTTCACGAACCTCGTGGACTTTGACAGCAAGTACGGCCACCGCCGCGATCCGGCCGGCTACAGCGCCTGCCTGGCCGAGTTTGACGCCGCGCTGCCCCGCCTGATCGCCGCCACACCCGAAGACGGCGCCCTGATCATCATCAGCGACCACGGCAACGACCCCACGTGGCACGGCAGCGACCACACCCGCGAACACGGCCTGCTGCTGATGCACCGCGCGGGCTGGGCCGGCGTGAACCTGGGCGAGCGCGCCACCTTTGCCGATGTGGGCGCCACGGTGGCCGAGGCGCTGGGGGCCCAGTGGCCGGGACCGGGTGAGAGCTTCTGGACGCGCCCGAGCTAAAAGAAGGGGCGTTTAGCCTCACCCTGTCGCTGGGCGGGCGCTACGCGGGCGAGCAGCACTGGGCGCTAAGCACCGAGCGCAGCGCCCTGGCCGCGCGGGTACAGACCGATTTTGGCGGCGTGCTGCCGGAAATCCGCCGCGTGCAGCACAGCCGCCTGCACCCCCGCCACCTCACCAGCCTGGGCTACGCCGAGGGCGACGGCCGGGGCCGCCCCAGTTTCGAGGTGCAGTTTGACCGCCGCGCGGGCCTGATTCACCTGCGCCAGGGCCGCGACGAGGCGTCAGCCCCGCTGGTCACCGAATATCACGACCCCGTGAGCCTGCTGCTGTGGCTGCGTCACCTCACCGCCCACGAGGGCGGCGGCCCCGAGCGCCTGGGCGCGCAGCTGACCGGCGGGCGCGTGCTGATTCAGCGCCTGCCGGACACCGAGGTGGGCGGCGTGCCCTGCACCGGGTATTTCCTGCGCCCGGGCAACGCCTATGTGTATGTCGAACAGGCCGAGCCCTGGCGCCTGCTCCGCCTGATTCAGCCCACCGATTTCGGCGCTGTAGAGGCCAATGCCCAGACCCCCAGCCGCCGCCCCGCCCCCGACCGCGAACGCCGCCGCCGCCGGGTGTAGGGCCCGGCCCTGGCCCCCACCCGTCCAAACAACCGTTAGGTTCCCGGCGACGACCACGCGCAGACTGAGTCGCCAGTCATACGTCGCCAGCCAGCGGCGGTGTTCGCCCTCCCACTGACCACTTCCCACTCCCCCACTGCCTTTCCCACCCCCCACAACCCACGCCCCACACCCCCCTCCTGGAGCCCCCCATGCAAGTCCTGCAAGGCCAAGACGCCCGGCGCGCCCTGACGCGCACCTTTAATGACCTGCCGGTGCCAGACGCCGTGCTGGCCCGCATCAAGTCCACCTTTGGCGAGCCTCTGAGCCCGGAAGCGGTGGTCGAGCGCCTGCTGGCCGACGTGCGCGCGCGCGGCGACGAGGCCCTGCGCGACTGGACCGAACGGCTGGACGGCCACCGGCCTGAGGCGCTGGCGGTGTCGGCCGCCGAGCTGGCGGCGGCCACGGTGGACGAGGCCCTGCACGACGCCATTCGCACCGCCATTGCCCGGGTGCGCGCCTTTTACGCGCAGCAGCCCGCCCACGGCTTTCTGAACCACGGCCCGGACGGCGCCCTGGGGCAGCTGGTGCGGCCTCTGGGGCGCGTGGGGGTCTACGTGCCCGGTGGACTGGCGCCCCTGATCAGCACGCTGATTCACACGGCGGTGCCCGCGCAGGTGGCAGGCGTGCCCGAGATCGTGGTGACCACGCCACCCGCCCGGGACGGCACGGTCCACCCGGCGATTCTGGTGGCGGCGCGGGAACTGGGGATTTCGCAGATCTTCAAGGTGGGGGGCGCGCAGGCCATTGGGGCGCTGGCCTACGGCACGCCCAGTATTCCCGCTGTGGACAAGATCGCCGGGCCCGGCAACCTGTTCGTGGTGATCGCCAAGCGCATGGTGTACGGCATGGCGGGCATTGAAAGCCTGCCCGGCCCCACCGAGACCCTGGTGGTGGCCGACGACAGCGCCTCGGCACGCTTTGTGGCCGCCGACCTGCTGGCCCAGGCCGAGCACAACGGCGCCGAGCCGGTGCTGGTGTCCACCAGCCGCGAGTTGCTGCTGGCTGTGCAGGCCGAACTGCACGGCCAGCTCGAAGCCCTACCCGAACCCAACCGGAGCTGGGCGCGCGATTCGGTTCTGGCGCGCATGAAGGTGGTGCTGGCGGGGTCGCTGGACGAGGCCCTGGACCTCGCCAACCTGTACGCCCCCGAGCACCTGTGCCTGCTGACCCGCGACCCCTGGCGCCTGCTGGGGAGGGTGCAGCGCGCGGGCGGCGTGTTTCTGGGCGAGGCCAGCATGGAGGCCCTGGGCGACTACGTGGCGGGCCCCAGCCATGTGATGCCCACCGGGGGCACCGCCCGCTTCATGAGCCCAGTGAACGTGCGCGACTTCCAGAACATCATCTCTGTGGTGGGCCTGAACGAGGGGGCGCTGCGCCGCATTGGCCCGGCCGGGGCGCTGCTGGCCCGCGCCGAGGGCCTGGAAGCCCACGCCCGCGCCATCGAAAGCCGCCTGAGCCCTGAAGCCGAGGGAAGCCCTCCCGGCGCCTTTCTGCCCACATGACCCCGGCCGCGCGCCCGGCGCCCGCCGCGCTTACCCCCGCCGTGCTGCTGTGCCTGGGGCTGGTGTACGTGGTGTGGGGCAGCACGTATTTCGGCATCAAGGTGGCGATTGAAACCTTGCCGCCGCTGGGCATGCTGGCCGCGCGCTTTGTGGTGGCCGGGGCGCTGCTGCTGGCTGTGCTGCGCTGGCGCGGGGCGCCGTGGCCCACCGCCCGGGAATGGGGCGCCAGTGCCCTGGTGGGCACCCTGTTGCTGGGCGGCGGCACTGGGCTGGTCACGCTGGCCGAGCGCGACGCCAGCAGTTCGGTGGCCGCCATGATCATCGCCGTTTCGCCGCTGTTCGCCGCGCTGTTCGGGCGGCTGTGGGGCGAACGTACCGGCGGGCGCGAGTGGCTGGGCATTGGGGTGGGCCTGGCCGGCATTGCCCTGCTGAACGTGGGCGAACTGCGCGCCACACCGCTGGCGGCCCTGCTGCTGATCCTGGCGCCGATCTGCTGGACCTTCGGCAGCCAGTGGTCGCGGCGCCTGCCGCTGCCCGCCGGGCTGATGGGCAGCGCCGCCGAGATGCTCACCGGGGGCGCAGTGCTGCTGGCCCTCAGTGTGCTGCTGGGCGAACGCTGGGGCACCCCCAGCGCCGCCAGTCTGTGGGCGCTGCTGTACCTCACGGTGTTTGGCAGCCTGGTGGCGTACTCGGCGTACATGTACCTCGTGGCGCACACCCGGCCCGCGCTGGCCACCAGTTACGCCTACGTGAATCCGGTGGTGGCGGTGCTGCTGGGCGTGGGCTTTGGCGGCGAGCGCCTGGGCGCGCTGGGCTGGGTGGCCCTGGGGGTGATTCTGGCCGGGGTGCTGCTGGTGGCGTGGCCGCGCCGCACCAGCGACGGACCCCCGGCCGAGGGCGCCGCGTGACCGCCGAACCGGGCCTGCAATTCCAGGAGCACCAGCCCAGCGATCCCACCAGCTTGGTGATCCGGCGGCGCATTCGGCCCGGCCAGGAGGCCGCCTATGAAGCGCTGCTGACCGAAGCCAATGCGCTGCTGGCGGGCATTCCCGGCCACCGGGGCACCGGGGTCATTCGCCCGGCGCCCGGGGAACACGAATACACCCTGGTGGCCCGTTTCGACTCGCTGACCAGCGCCGCCGCCTGGGAGCTGTCCCCGGAGCGCGCTGCTTGGCTGGCGCGGGTCACGCCGCTGGTGGATGAGCAGCTGAGCTTTGAAAAACAGCCCGGGCTTGATTTCTGGTTTACGCCCCCCGCCGCCCCCAGCCTGCGCCAGCCGCCCCGGTGGAAGATGGCCCTGCTGACCCTGGCCGCGCTGTACCCGGTCAGCCTGGGGACGGGTTGGCTGTTCGGCACCGCCCTGGCCCCGTGGCTGGGCCACTGGCCCACGCCCCTGCATGTTCTGCCGCAGATGGTCGTGGTGGTGCTGTCCATGACCTATCTGGTGATGCCGGCCGTGACGCGCTGGGCGGCGGGCTGGCTGAGGGGGAAGTAGGGAGGGCAGGAAGCGGGAAGCGGTGCGCGGGAAAGGACGGGCCTGGAAGGCAGAGAGGTTGACGAAGAACGCGGGACCCCACCGGCCCCCGCCTTCTTCAACGCTCTCCTGAATGCCCCACAGCAGGGCCAAAGCGCGTCTTTCTTATCAAGCCCAAGGGTGTTCCTGCATCCCGCAACCCCCGCCCCGCAACCCCCGCCCCGCACCCCCCTCACCTCTCCTCTAACGCCAGTTGCACCAACCTCGTCACCAGTTCGCTGTAGCTTAGGCCCGCCGCCTCGAACAGCTTGGGATACATGCTGGTGGTGGTAAAGCCGGGCATGGTGTTGACCTCGTTCAGCAGCAGTTCGCCGGTCTGTTCCAGGTAGAAGAAATCCACGCGGGCCAGCCCCGCGCAGTCCAGGGCGCGGAAGGCGGTCAGGGCGGTCTGGCGGGCCTGCTCGGCCACCTCGGGGGGCAGGGGCGCGGGGATATGCATGGCCGCGCGGCCCTCGGTGTACTTGGTTTCGTAGTCGTAGAACTCGGCCTCAAAGCGCAGTTCGCCCACCGGGCTGGCGATGGGCGCGTCGTTGCCCAGAATGCCCACCTCGATCTCGCGGGGCTTGTGGGCGGTCATGGCTTCCAGAATCACGCGGCGGTCCAGGCTGAACGCCAGCTGCAGGGCGCCGTCCAGTTCGGCGGGGGTGCCCACCTTGCTGATCCCCACGCTGGAGCCCAGGTTGGCCGGCTTGACGAACAGGGGGTAGCCCAGGTCGGCGGCGCGCGCCCGCACGGCGTCCGGGGTCTGCTGCCACTCGCGCCGGACCGCCAGCCGCCACGCGACCTGGGCAATCCCGGCCGAGGCCAGCACCTGTTTGGTCATCACCTTGTCCATGCTGACCGCGCTGCCCAGCACGCCGCTGCCCACAAAGGGAATGCCGGCCAGGGTCAGCAGGCCCTGAACGGTACCGTCCTCGCCCATGGGGCCGTGCAACAGCGGAAACACCGCGTCGTACCCCTCGGCACTGGCGGCGCGGTGCAGCACAAGGTCGCCCCCCACGGGCGCCGCCCCCTGCTCCAACGCGCGGACCGTTTCGGTGGGCGGCAGCCAGCGCCCCTGCTTGCTGATCACCACGGGTGTCACGTCGAACTGGTCGCGCGGCAGGGCGCCCAGCACGCTGCGGGCGCTGAGCAGGCTGACCTCGTGTTCTCCAGACTGGCCCCCAGCCAGCAGCAAAATGCGCTTCTTCACGCGGCGCAGTATGCCACGGCCTTCCTGGGCCCGCCCCCTGCGGAGATAGCGTCTTCTTGCTGGCCTGTCTATAGAGCATAGTCGGCCCTCTCCTCGCACCTCGCCACTCCACCACCTGCCACGCTTCATCGAAAGGGGGTAGGCCGCGTGCGGCCTACCCCCTTGATCCTCCGACGTTTAGAACACTTTCCCGCCGATTTTGGCCTCATGTGCTGGGACCAAGACGGTCGCTTCGCCACTGGCCGCGCCGGGGAACTGCACCCCCAGAATCAGCACCTCCGACATGACAGCTCCAATCTGGCGCGGCTCGAAGTTCAGCACACCCACTACCTGCCGACCCACCAGGTCGTCAGAGGCGTGCTGGGTAAAGCGCCCAACACTGACTTTCCGGCCAAATTTCCCAAAATCGATGGTCAACCGGTACGCCGGCCGGGGCGCACTGGGTTCCAGCACGGCTTCCACGATCCGGCCCAAGCGAATGTCCAGGCGGCCCAGAGTGTCTTCAAACGCCACGATGTCTTTCCGTTCGGTTGCCATCACGCACCACGCTCCTTGTTCCACACTCGGGTAAACCACCCTACACTCACCACCAGAAGGCCTGCGCCCAGCAGGTTCAACGGCAGGAGCCGTTCACCCAGAAACACCCCAGCCAACACGACCGCCACCAACGGTTCGAGCAGGGTCAACACACTGGCGAAGGTCGCTGGCGTGGTACGCAGCCCCCGCAGGAACACCACATACCCCAGAGCCGTCGTCACGACACCCAGGTACACCAGCAACCCCCAGGCAGACCAGGGCACGGCCATGAGTGTGATCCCCTCCCGCAGTGCGAGCGGAAGCAGCAACACCGTGGCCACCGAGAACGCCGCGGTTAACGACACGAGCGGCGAGGCCAGGGGCGCGAGGGCGCGGCTGACGACCGTGAGGGTGGCATAGCTCAGTGCCGCCCCGAGCGCCCAAGCGGCCCCGACCAGAGGCCGCGTCCCAGCAGACTGCGCGGCCCCGGGTTGGTAGACGAGCAGCGCCGCGCCACACAGCGCCGCGCCGAGCAGGAGCACGGCCCTGAGCGGCAGCCGTTCTCGGAACACCACAGCGGACAGGACGGCTACCCAGACGGGCGCGGTGCACAGGGCGATCAAGGCAGCGACAGCCACCCCAGCCTCCTGGATCGCCGCAAACAAACACACCTGATACGCGGCGGTGGCCAGCCCCATCAAGGCAGCCAATCCAATGAAAGGGCCGGTCAGCTTGAAGGTTTGAAACTGTCGGAGGAGGACGGAGGCAGTCACCAGCGCGGGCACGGCCAGGGCAACCCGGATAAGCCCGACCGTCAGGGCACTGAGATCCGTCAGACGGTAGAGCGAAGCCACCGTGACACCGACCGTGCCCCAGAGCACGGCACTGAACAGAATCAGCAGCACGCCAAAGGACATGGGCGCGCGAACAGCGGAAATGGACATGAATTCTCCCAGAAGACGAGAAGGTGAAGTCTTCAGGGGCAAGCGCAACGATGGAGCAGCGCATGACCCTCAGGGGTCGCGCGTGGTCTCTGCACTCGCCCCGCCTTACGCGAGGGGTGCAGGCGGGGGAAGAATGTCGTAACCCATCGTTGACATGGGCCTACTGTAGCGCAGGACGAACATAGGTTTCGCTATAGGGTAGACCTGACTTCACAACAGCAAGGCCCGTTCGCAACAATTTGCGGCCCAAGGCGATGAGTGCCACCTTCGGGGGCTTCCCCTGAGCACGTAAATGTCGGTAATACTGTCCCAAACGGCCTTTCCCATGCTTGACGCCAGCGGCAGCAAGATAGGCGGTCCGCCGCAATGAAGCATTGCCGATTTTGGAGATGCGCCCTCGTCCCTGAACGCTGGTGCCGGACTGGTAGGCTGCCGGAGCAATACCAGCATAGGCGGCGATTTCCGCTCCAGTGTCCATCAACGCGAAGGCGTCCGTCTCTGCCAGCACACTGGCGGCCGTCAGGAAGCCATAGCCAGGAATGGTCATCAACAAGGTGAGGGGTTTGCCTAAGGCTTCGTCCGTTTGCACAAGGTCGTTCATGGCTGTTTCGAGAGCCACAATCTGTGCTTTCAGGAACGCGATGCGTTCCTGCACGAGACGAAGACTCACCGTGCTCCCCCAAGCGCGGTGTTGAGCCGCATGCAAGCGGCCCTGCTCTGAACTCAGCATCTGGGTAAGGGCGGTTCGTTCACGAACCAGAATTTTGAGTTCTTGAAGTGCGGGACTGGGAGGGGACCAAGCGTTCGGCTGAGCTCGAACACCATAGAGAGCGATGGTTCGGGCGTCCATCGAATCGGTTTTGCCCCGCAGCATCTCAGAGCGCGCGAAATAACGGATGCGGGTTGGATTCACCACACTGACCGTGCAACCCACTTGGAACAGGTGTTGAGCACAGTGTTCCCAGTACACCCCAGTCGGCTCCATGACAACGTGCAGCTCTTGTGGAGCTGCGCCAGCTTTATGTGCCCAGCGCAACACGCGGTCAAATCCGGCTGGTGTGTTGGGCAAGTTCGACAGGGCATGCCCTGTTCCGTCATCCCGCAGGAGATGAGCGCAGAAGGTGTCTTTGGCCATATCCAGTCCCAGAACATGCATCACAAACCTCCACAGTGAGTGTCATGATCGTCAGGTCGTGCTCTCTCGGAACTGGCTCTTATGGTTCAGACTTGGTGGTCTCGGATAGCGTGCAGTCTGCGAGGAGAGCGCTGGAGCTGGCCAAAATCTCCGCAACGACCTTGGTGGGTCTAGGGAGGGCAGAGGCTTGAGGGCTCCAGCTGGCCTGCACCTCCATTCTGATCAGGAATGGCCGCCTGGCCTAAGACATAAGGAGGGCACGCCGCGCCGCCCCAGGTTGTGCCCAGCAGGGCTGATGAGGAAAACAAAGTGAGGGGCCGACCAAGAGGGCCGCGCCCAGGGCGCTGGAAGAGCCGCCTCATCCGCCGCAGGGCCAAAACGGACCGCGTGAGAAGCCGCACAGACCCGGATGAGAGCCTGGCGCCGCCTGGCCCGGACCTGTCCCCATAAGCCGCGCCGAAACGCTGGACAGCCCCGGTCAGCGGCCGGACGCACGTCACACCATCCCCAAACCTCCTGCGCTATGATGCGCGCGATCAAACCACCGACAGCCTGTCACGGGGCCTACTGTGCATTTCGTCTTCACTGCCCGCGCCCGCTGTCAAACGTAGCTCTACGGAGGCTCAATGAAGAAGATCGCTGCACTGACCGCCCTGCTCGCCCTGACCACCGCCCTGGCCGTTGCCCCCAAAGACACCCTGGTGGAGCAGACCGCTGCGGACATCCCCACGATGGACCCTGGTGTCACCTACGACACCGCTTCGGGCGCCGTGGTGGAAAACATGTACGAAACCCTGCTGACCTACAGCGGGGCCAGCCTGACCAAACTCGAGCCCCTGCTGGCCACCAAGTGGACCATCAGCAACGGCGGCAAGACCTACACCTTCGACCTGCGCAAGAACGTCAAGTTCCACTCGGGCAACACCTTCAACTGCGCCGACGCCGAATACACCTTCGAGCGCAACCTGGTGACGAACTCGGCCGAGTCCGGCAACTGGTTCATCGCCGAGTCGCTGCTAGGCACGGGTGCCAACGCCAACGACGACAAAACCATCACCTGGGCGCGCATTGACAAGGCCGTGGAGTGCAACAGCGCCGGCCAGCTGGTGTTCAACCTGCCTTCGGTGGACCCCGCGTTCCTGGCCAAGCTGGCCTACACCGGCCAGAGCATCGTGGACCGCGAGTACGCCATCAAGATTGGCGAGTGGAAGGGCACCGAAGCCGACTGGAAGAACTGGGTGGGCAAAGACCTGACCAACTCCAACCTCAGCAAGGCCCCCAGCGGCACGGGCGCCTACAAGTTCGTGCGCAAGGACGCCAACGCCTTCCTGGCCACCGCGTTTGACGGCTACTGGGGCAAGAAGCCGGCCATCAAGAACGTGATCATCCAGAAGGTGCCGGAACTCGCGGCCCGTCAGCAGGCCTTCCTGCGCGGCGACGCCGACATCATCGAGGGCGGCGGGCGCGCCGTGGACGAAGAACAGATCAAGGGCAAGCCCGGCGTGGCCTGGATGGACAACCTGCCCAACACCACGGCGACCGCCATCTTCATGAACCAGAACATCAAGAGCTCTGGCGCACTGGGCAGCGGCAAGCTGGACGGCAAGGGCATTCCGGCGAACTTCTTCAAGGACGCCAACGTGCGCCGCGGCTTCTCCTACGCCTTTAACTACGCGCAGTACATTGCCGACGTGCAAAAGGGCAAGGGCAAGCAGCGCACCATGCTGTTGCCGGACACCTTCCCCGGCTACGACGCCAAGATCGGCACCTACAAGTTTGACGCCAAGCAGGCCGAAACCTACCTGCGCCGCGCCTGGGGCGGGCAGCTGTGGAAGAACGGCTTCGTGCTGAACGCCAACTACCGCGCGGGCAGCGTGCCGGCCCAGACGGCCATGGAAATCCTGAAGCGCAACATTGAAGCCCTGAACCCCAAGTTCAAGGTGAACATCTCGGCCAAGCCCTGGAGCGAAATGCTGTCCGACTCCAAGACGGGCAAGGAGCCGATGATCATCATCGGTTGGGCGCCGGATTACGCCGACCCCGACAACTTCATGTACACCTTCTACTCCAGCAACGGCTACTACTTCCCCCGCAGCAACTTCAAGGATGCCCAGGTGGACAAGTGGCTGGAGCAGGCCCGCAACACGGTGAACACCGCCGAGCGTAACCGCCTGTACAGCCTCGTGGGCAAGAAGGCCTACGAGCAGGCCCCCTTCATCCTGATTCCCGCAGGCGTGGGCTACAACTTCTTCCGTGACAACCTCGTGGGCGCGAGCAGCAGCAACTTCAACCCCATGATCAGCTTTGCAACGGGCACGTTCTGGAAGGAACTGAGCAAGAAGTAAGGCTTTGGCCCTCCCCAGGCGGGGGGGCC
Organism: Deinococcus multiflagellatus; assembly: GCF_020166415.1. NCBI lineage: Bacteria > Thermotogati > Deinococcota > Deinococci > Deinococcales > Deinococcaceae > Deinococcus > Deinococcus multiflagellatus. The sequence continues at coordinate 375,245 of NZ_JAIQXV010000002.1, read as the reverse complement.
AGCACGGCCAGGGCAGCTCCGGTGTGGGCTGCCCTGTCGCCTTGGGCACAGGCCCTAACCATGGGGGCCCAGACGCGGGGGCCAGCGGGGCAGTGTGGCCCCCCGGCTAGAGCGTTTCTTAAGGGTTGCGGGCCCTGGACCACGGTCCAGGGCCCTGCGGGGCGGGCCACACACCGCGCTGGGCGCCGGGGCCTCCCGCTCCTGGCCGCGCTGCGGTCTGGCCGCGCACCTTTGCGCTGCCCGCCCGTCTTGGTCTACCCTAACGGGCGGATTCCATGCACGCGCCTCCAACTGTCGGATTTGTGACTCTTCACCTTCTCTCCCCCTGCGCCGCGCGCCGCCGAGGTGCGCGGGGCCGGAGCTTTCCCCGAGGGCTTCATGCTTAATTTCATCCTGAGGCGGGTCATCCAGATTCCTGTGGTGATGCTCGTCCTGTCCCTGATGATCGTTGGCCTGACGCAGCTGCTCACGCCCGAGCAGCGCGCCGCGCCGTACATCCGCAGCGAGCAGCAGGCCGCGCGGCTGCAACAGATCATCGAGCAGCGCGGCTTGAATGACCCTTTCCCAGTGCAGTACAGCCGCTGGCTGACGGCCACCCTGAAAGGCGACCTGGGCTATTCCAAGGCCAGCAGCCAGGACGTGATCGTGACGATCAAAGAGCGGCTGCCCCGAACCATTGAGCTGACACTGGTCACGGCCATTCCTATTCTGCTGCTCAGCATCTGGCTGGGCACCCTCAGCGCCCTGCACAAGGACAAGTTCATTGACCAGGTGCTGCGTGTACTGGTGGTGCTGGGCTACAGCCTGCCCAGTTTCGTGGTCGGCATTCTGCTGCTGGCCATCTTTTACGGTTACCTGGGCGTGCTGCCGGGTGCCGGGCAGGTGAGTGTGCTCAACCAGTTTGCCCTGGCCGATCTTCAGCGCTACACCGGCCTGCTGACTGTGGACGCGGCCCTCAACGGACGCTGGGACATTGCCTGGGACGTACTGCAGCACCTGATTCTGCCGGCCCTGACCCTGGTGATCGTGCTCAGTGCCAGCATCATCAAGGTGATGCGCAACAACATGCTTGAGGCGCTGACCAGCGACTACGTGCGCACGGCCCGCGCCAAGGGCCTGTCCAGCCGCGTGGTGAACAACAAGCACGCCCGGCGCAACGCCCTGCTGAGCATCGTGACGCTGGCGGGCTTTCTGATCATTGGCCTGCTGAGCGGGTCGCTGATTACGGAAACCATCTTCGCCTACCCCGGCATTGGCCAGTGGGTGGTGCAGGCCGCGCAGGGCGTGGACCTGGCGGCCGTGCTGGGCTTTGCCATGCTCTCGGCCATCATCGTGGTGGTGGTGAGCACCGTGGTGGACATTCTGTACGGGGTTATTGACCCGCGCGTGAGGTTCGACTGATGCCCCGCCCCGCTTTCTGGAGGACCGCATGACCACCGCTGTCGCCCCCACCACCAAAGACCGCAGCAGCTGGCAGCTGTTTTGGACCAGCCCGGCCATCCGCAAGCTGCGCCGCAACCCCTTGGCCATCACGGGCCTGATCGTCACCCTGCTCTTTGGGCTGATGGCCCTGTTCGCCCCGCTGATTGCCAAACCCAGCGGCAACTGCCTGCGCGACCTGAACATCACCCAGGCCAGCGAGGTGTACAACCCGGTGCACGCCGCTTTCTGGCAGGCCACCCTCACCCCGCCCAAGAGCTGCTACCTCATTGAGCGCCTGAGCTTTCAGCAGCAGCCCACCGCCCCCAGCCGCGAAGCGATCTTCGGCACGGTGAACGGCTACAACATCTTCTACGGCCTGGTGTGGGGCACCCGCACGGCGCTGAAACTGTCGTTCATTATTGTGGGCATTACCCTGCTGATCGGCGTGATTATTGGCGCGATCAGCGGCTACTACGGCGGATGGATTGACAACCTGATTCAGCGCTTTATTGACGTGCTGTTCGCACTGCCCCCGCTGATCCTGACGGTGGTGATCCTGACTATTCTGCGCGCCCGGTTCTCGGGCGGCGGCGATGACTATGACCCCACCATTCCCATGATCGTGGCCTTCTGCATTACTGGCTGGGCCAGCTACGCCCGACTGATCCGCGGTGAAGTGCTGCGCACCCGGCAACTGGAGTACGTGGACGCCGCCCGCAGCCTGGGCGCCCGCGACTTCCGCCTGATCATGAAGCACGTGGTGCCCAACAGTGTGGCCGCCGTGTTCACCACCGCCGTGCTGGACCTCGCCACGGTGCCCCTCAGCATCGCCGGCCTGTCGTTCCTGGGCCTGGGCTTTGACACGGGCTACTCTGAATGGGGCCAGCTGGTGGACTTTGCCCGCGCGTGGCTGAAGCCCGACTACTGGTACGTGCTGGTCTACCCAGCGGTGTTTATCGTGCTGTTCAGCCTGGCGTTTAACCTCTTTGGCGACGGTCTGCGCGACGCGCTGGACCCCAAGTCCCGCTAAAGCCTTCTCATACGACTTCCGAAAAATTCCGTAACGTGTTACGGAATTTTTCCGACCGGAGGGAGAGGGAAAAAGGACGGATTTCCGGGAATTGAAGGAACATCCAGTTCTTTTCTGGATGTTACGGAAATGGACGGCAGTCCGTATCAGCAGCGCCGCGCCCGAAATCTTGGGCGCGGCGCTTTTCTTCGCTTGGGCCAGGAAGACAGAGTCAACGCCCCTCCTTCCCAGCTTGCCCGCTTCAACCGGGCTGCCCCTCTCCCGCTGGCCGGACCCAACCGGCCAGACTGCGCCAGACCACCCCATGCGCCAGCGCGGCCAGCACCAGGAGTGCCAGCACCAGGCCCCAGGTGGGGACAAAGGCGCCGGCCATCAGCAGCGGCACCCCTGGCACGCTGGCACTCTGAAACGCGGCGGTGAGGGCCGCCTGCGCCGCCGGAACGTCTGCCCGGCGGGCCGAGCGCCGGGCCAGCACATAGGCGGCCGCCGCCAGCCCGGCGGCCAGCACCGCCACGGCCACGCGGCTGCCCAGGGGCAGCGCCGCGCCGCCCTGGGCAGCCTGCACCAGCCCCACCAACACGGCCGGAACAGCGGCCTGGGCCACCCCCAGGCTGTAGGCCCGCCGGGCGGCCCGCTGCCGGGCGGCCGGGGTGCCCACGCGCAGGTCCCGGGCAAAGGCCTTAAGCATGGGCGCCCAGCAGCTGCACCGTGACGGCCACGTCGCCCACCTGCAGCGCCGCACCGGCCGGCAGGTCCTTGCGCACCCGGGCGAGGCTGGCGCCGCCCGCAAACAGCCCCGCCTGCCCCACCACGCGGCCCTCAAAGGTCACCTCATGGCCGGCCGGCCAGCCCGCGCCGCCCTGCCCCTGCAGCCGGGCAAGGTGGTAGCGAGTGTTGCCGCGCGCCTCCAGCCGGGCCATGATCTCCTGGCCCACGTAGCAGCCCTTACGGTAACTGATGGCCGGGAGCGGCCCCCCCAGGTCCAGGCCCACCTCCTGCGGCAGCGTGCCGGTCAGGGCGTCGCGGGTGATATCGGGTATCCCGGCCGCCACACGCGCCGCGTCCAGGTCGCTTAGGGGGACCTCATGGCCGCCCAGAGCCGCCAGCACGCCCGCCTCCTCGCGCGCCAGATAGTGCAGGTCCACGCCCGGGGTGCCGGTGCGGTTCACCCGGCCGCCCAGCACCGCCGCGCCGTTCAGGGTCAGGGATTGGGCGTCGCCACCCGCCGCGTCCCAGCCCGGCAGGTCATCCTGGCGCCACAGGTGCACGGTGCGCAGCTCGGGGGTGGTGTCCTGCACCTCCACCTGATCGAAGATGATGTAGCGCCGCAGCCGCGCGGCCAGGGCCGCCGCCTGTCCCTCGTCCAGATGGATGTACACGTCCCCCTCGCGGCGGTAGACCCGGGCAAACTGCTCAATCTGGCCGCGCACGTTCAGAAAGGCGCAGGGCACCAGCCCCGGCGTGGGGGCCGCGCGCAGGTGGTTGGTCATCTGGCCGTGCACGAAATCCACGCGGTCGGCGCCGGTCACGCGCAGGCTGCTGGACGGAATGGAAGTCCACATGCTGCCCAGGGTAAGGGACAGCCCCCGGGCGCATCTGTGCCCTGGGGAGGGGCGCTGGGGCTGGCGCTGCCGGCTGCCCTACACTGACGCATGGCAGGACACGCAGGCGGGGAGGATCGGCGGCAACTGGTGCGGGCGGCGCGGGGCGAGGTGCCCGGCGACTTGCTGGTGCGCGGCGCGCAGGTGGTGCAGCCCGCCACGGGCGAAGTCTTCGGCGCCGACGTGCTGGTGAGTGGCGGGCGCATTGCCGCGCTGGGCAGCGGCTTTCAGGCCGCGCGCACGGTTGAGGCGCGCGGCGCGTTTCTGGCCCCCGGCTTTCTGGACGCCCACGTGCACATTGAGTCCAGCCTGCTGACCCCGGCCGGGTTCGCCGCCGCCACCCTGCCGCGCGGCACCACCGCCGTGGTGGCCGAGCCGCACGAGGTGGTCAATGTGCTGGGCGCCTCGGGGCTGGCCTGGATGCTGGAGGCCGGGCGCCACTCGGGCCAGCGGGTGTGGGCCAGCGCGCCGTCGTGTGTGCCGGCCAGCGTGTTTGAACAGGGGGGCGCCTGTGTGGACGCTGCCCAGAGCGCGCAGATGCTGGCCATGCCGGGCGTGCTGGGCTTGGCCGAGATGATGAATTACCCCGGCGTGCTGGGCGGCGACCCCGGCGTGTGGGCGGTGCTGGAGGCGGGTCGGGCCTCGGGTCGGCGGCTGGACGGCCACGCCTCGGGGGTGGGGGGGCGCGACCTGCAGGCGTACGCCGCCGCCGGGCTCCACTCTGACCACGAGGCCACCACGCCCGAAGAGGCCCAGGAGCGCCTGCGCGCGGGCCTGTGGCTGATGGTGCGTGAGGGGTCGGCAGCGCGCAACCTGCAGGCCCTGCTGCCGGTGCTGCGCGCGGGCCCCCGGCGCGCCATGCTGGTCAGCGACGACGTGAGTGTGGATGAATTGCTGGAACTGGGCCATCTGGACCGCCTGCTGCGCGCCTGCGTGGCGGGCGGGCTGCACCCGGCCCACGCGGTGGCGCTGGTCACCTGCAACCCGGCCGAGTACTGGGGCCTGCACGACTACGGACTGGTGGCCCCGGGCCACCACGCCGACTTTGTGCTGCTGCGCGACCTGCAGCACTTTGAAGTGCTGGAGACCTTCGTGGGCGGCCAGGAGGCCCGCGCCGGGACCCACACCCCGCCGCTGGGCCGCGGTGGCGTGCAGCTGGGGCCGGGCTGGGACGCGGCCCGCTTCCAGGTGCCCGCCCACTGGCCGGTGATGCAGGTCCGCCCCGACCAGATCACCACCGGGGTGGGGGCCCCGGGCACGGGCGACGCCCGGCTGGTGGTGGCCGACCGCTATGGGCGCGGCGAGTGGGCCAGCTGCTGGACCTCTGGCACCGGGCTGACTGGCGCGACCCTGGGCATCAGCGTGCTGCACGACGCCCACCACGCCGCGTTCCTGGGCGGCACCGACGAGGACGTCCGGGTGGCGGGCCGGGCCCTGGAAGCCCTGGGGGGCGGCGCGGTGGTGGTCTCGGGCGAGCAGGTGCGCGCCCAGTTGCCCCTCCCCTACGCGGGCCTGATGACCGACCTGCCGCCAGCCCAGGCCGCCGCCGCCCTGGAGGCGATCACCGCTGCCTGCCGCGCGGCGGGGAGCACCCTGCCCTATCCCGTCACCACCCTCAGCTTCCTGGGCCTGAGCGTGATTCCGGCCCTGAAACTCACGCCGCGCGGCCTGCTGGACGTGGCGGCGTGGCGCCTGCTGGACTGACCCCCACCCCCAGCGGCATCTGGACAGGGGGGGCAAGCGGGGGTGGGGCCCAGAGACGGGCAAGCTCTACACTGCGCGCACAGCCATGTCTGCCCCGCCCTCCTCGCTGCCCCAGTGGCGCCCGCGCACATCCACGCAGGCGCTGCGGGCCTTTGCGGCGTCGCGGGCGTGGCTGCTCGCCGCGCTGCTGCTGACCCAGGCCCTCACACTGGCGGCGGCGCTCTGGGCCGAAGGGCAGGTGCAGGCGCGCGCCCGGCGGGCCCAGGCCCAGACCAACCTCAGCCAGCTGGCGCAGCTCACGGCGCTGAGCGTGCAGACCTCGCTGCAGGAGGCGGCGCATATGGTGCGCCTGGGCGAGGCCAACCTGCGCGCCGGGCTGCTGCGCCCGGACGACGCCGCGCAGACCCTGCAGAGTTTTGGCGCCTTGCTGGACAGCGTGCCGCAACTGGGCGGCGTGATGACCGCCGGGCCCGACGGCCGCTTTGTGTTTGCCCGGCGTGATGGGCCCCAGGGCCAGGGCCGTTTTACCCGGGTCATCGAGGTGCGCCCTGCCCGGCGCGTGACCAACCGCACCACGGACGCCGCAGGCCGACTGCTGCTGCAGTCACGGGCCGACGAGGGCTATGACCCCCGCACCCGCCCCTGGTACGCCCTGGCCCGGGCGCACCCCGGACAGGTGGTGTGGACCGAGCCTTACGTGTTCGCCTCGTCGCAGGCGCCGGGGGTCACGGCGGCGGTGGCCGGGCCCGGCGGGGTGGTGGTGGGGGCCGACGTGCAACTGCAGCAGCTGGTGTCGCTGCTGCAGGGCCTGCCGCTGCCCCCCCAGGGCCGCGCGTTTCTGGCCGACCCCCAGGGCCGCGCCATCGCCGCCTCCCGGGCGTGGCCGGGCGAAGCGGGCGGCGTGCCGCTGCTCTCGGCCGTGGCCGACGCCCCGCTGCAGGCCCTGCTGGACGCCCAGGGGCGGCCCCAGGTGTCGCGGCAGGTCCGCTGGATCACGCTGGAAGGCGAGCTGTACGCGGCGGTGGTGCAGCCGGTGGAGTTGCAACCCGGCGTGCAGTGGGTGGTGGGCGTGTACGGCCCGGCCCACGAACTGATGGGTGGGCCGGGCCGGCGCCGCGCGTGGCCCTTTGTGCTGCTGGTCAGCGCCCTGAGCGCCCTGCTGGCGTGGCCGCTGGTGCGCCGCGCCACCCGCCCCCTGGCCGAGTTGCAGCGCCAAGCCACCACCGACCCCCTGACCGGCCTGCCCAACCGCGCCAGCTTTCTGGCCCAGCTGGACGAAACGCTGCGCCAGCCCCCCGAAGGCGCCCTGGGCGTGGCAATTTTTGACCTGGACGGCTTTAAGGCCGTGAACGACACCTATGGCCACCCGGCCGGCGACGAGGTGCTGCACGCCGCAGGCGCGCGCATGCTGGCCGCCGCGCGCATTGGCGACACGCTGGGGCGCCTGGGGGGCGACGAGTTTGCCCTGATTGTGCAGGCGGGCAGCGCCGAGGAGGTGCGCCTGCGCGTGGAGGGGGTGCTTGACGCCCTGGGACGGCGCCCGGTGGTGGCGGCCGGGGTGGCGCACGCCCTGAGCACCACGGCGGGCCTCGCCTTCGTGCTGGCCGGTACCGCGCCCACCCCCAGCCTGATGCTGGCGCGCGCCGACAGCGCCCTGATCCGCGGCAAGCGGCGCGAAAAGGGCCGGGTCTGGGTGGACGGCGAGGTCACCATGCCCACCCTGTTCCGTTAGGGCGTGTCATGCTGGGGGCCATGACGCAGACGGTGACCGTGCAGGTGGAAGGCTACGGCGAGATTCAGGCGCACGCCGGGGAACGGCTGGTGCTGGCGCTGGAGCGCGGCGGGGTGGACATCCTGCACCGCTGCGGCGGCGTGGCGCGCTGCACCACCTGCCGCGTGAGCTTTCAGGACGGCGAGCCTGGCGCCATGACAGCCGCCGAATACGACAAGCTGCAGGAAAAGGGCCTGCTGGGCACCGCGCGGCTGTCCTGCCAGATCGAGTGCGCCCCGGACATGGCGCTGACCCCACTGCAAACCGCGCGCAGCAGCGGCCTGGAACCGGGTAAAGCCCCCGCCGAGCAGATTGAACCCGAGCCGGTTTGGACCACCCGCCCCGGCGCTTCCACCGAGGGGTAAGGGTTCAGGGGCAGGCATCGGGGAGCCCCTGAGAGCCGCGCCCAGAGCGGTGGAAGATTCCCTGTAGTCTTTGCCGCCGAGGCAAACTCAACGCTCTGCGGAGAGAAGGTTTGCGGCAAGAGAGCGCCCCAGGCCTTATCCCTGGGGCGCTCTGGCGTCTGTAGCTGGTGTGGGCGAAGACAGACCCACCGCCGGGGTTCCCCTCCCCTCTTCAGCGGGTGCCCGGCACCCCAGGGCCACGGCCGCCGCCTTCGCCGCGCTCCTCGGGGGCAGGGGGTTCGCCGGAACCCAGGGGGTCGGTGGTCGCCGGGGTCCAACGCGACTCACCGCAGCTGCAGGTCAGGGCCGCCAGCGGCCCGGCGGCGTCTGGCGCGGGGCGCACCTGCCCGCAGTTCAGGCAGGCCACCGGGCCCCGGTAGTCGTCGGCCGGGGTCAGTTCGCGGGGGGGTTCCAGATCCCAGGGCGGCACCACGGCCAAGCCAGGGGGCGGGTCCCCCGCATGGGTAAACACGGTCAGGGCGCCGTCCTGCTCGAAGTACAGGCGCTGCACCTGCCCCAGCTGGCGCACCCCCTGGGCCCGCAGGCGCTCAAAGACGTCCTCGCGGCTGAGGTTGGCGCGCACCATGGCCTGGCGGCTCAGCACGCCGTCGCGCACCAGTTCAATGGGCGTGCCTTCCACAAAGGTCTCGACCGCCTCGCTGTGAATCACCAGATGCGACATCAGGCGCTGCAGGGCCACCACCAGCGCCAGCACCAGCATGGCGTGCAGCAGCGGCACTTCGGGGTAGAACATCGGGTCGCCCGCCGCCGAACCCAGGCCAATCACGATGGCCAGTTCCAGCGGACTGAGCTGCGCCAGCCCCCGCTTGCCCGTAATGCGCAGCAGGAACACCAGCCACAGGAACATCAAGGTGGTGCGAAAGGCGATCTCCAGCAGAAACAGCGGCGGCACGTCCCCTAGGAACATGCGGCCCCAGTCGAACGGCACGGTCTCAGCGCCCACCAGGCACCTCCTCCGGGCGCAGACCCAGACCAGCGAGCAGCCGCGTACGGTCCCAGCCGGTCAGGGCGCTCAACTCTGCCAGCACCTGCTCAAACTCGGGGGTGCCCGGCGGCAGGGCGCGCAGCCGCGCCCACAGGGCGTTGCGCTCCTCTAAAAAGGCCCGCCGGGTCACGGCCGCCTACCGGTAGCGGGCGATATCGCGGTTGTGCTCCGCGAACGAGTGGTTCACGTAAATCTTGCGGTCCCGGCCATGCAGGAAGTACAGCGCCTCGCGGCCATCTTTCAGGGTGCGCTGGGGGTTCAGCACCGCCAGCAGCGCCGCCTGCCCGGGGTTGTTGATGGGCCCGGCGGGCAGCCCGGCGCGGGTATAGGTGTTGTAGGGCGTGTCACGCTTGAAATCCCCGGCCGGGCGGTCCAGTTCCGGCAGGTCCTTGCCCAGGCCGTAGGCCACGGTGGGGTCGCTGCCCAGGGCCATGGGCACCTTCAGGCGGTTGAGGAACACCCCGGCAATAATGGGCATCTCGCCGTCGCCCGCCGCCTCGGCCTGCACCATGCTGGCCAGCACCACCCAGTCGCGCACGCTCAGGCCCAGCGCCTTGGCCCGGGCCACATTGGCCGGGGTAAATTCCTGTTCCATGCGCGCCACCATCGTCTGCACGATGGTGCGGGCGCTGTCCTCCGGGCGGAACTCGTAGGTGGCCGGAAACACGAAGCCTTCGAGGTTACGCGCCTTGCCCGCGTGGCGCGACAGGCCCACGTCGTTCAGGGCCGCGCGCAGGGCCGCGCCGTCAAAGCCAGCCTTCTGGAAAATGGCGGGCAGGTCTTTCACCCGCCGCCCTTCGGGGATGGTCACGGTGACGGTGGGAATGCGCGCGGGCCCGGCCAGCTTGTCGGCCACCTGGGCCAGCGTCATGCGGCCACTGAGGTCGTACAGGCCCTCTTTCAACCGGCCAGCGGTGCCCTCGCGGCGCATGTACAGCCGCAGGGCGTCGGCATTTTTCACGATGCCCCTCTCCTGCAGCCGGGCCGCCACCCCCGCCAGCGTGTCGCCGGGCTGCACCTCCAGGGTGTAGGCGCCGCCCCCCGCCGGGGCCAGCAGGCTGCGCACGTACAGCGCCGCGCCGCCAGCCCCCAGCAGCAGCAGGGTCAGCAAGCCCAGCACCAGCCGCAGCCACAGGGGCGGCCCCGCCCGTTTCAGCCGGGTCATGCGCGGCCTCCACGCAGGCGGGCACGCAGATCGTCGTCGGCCGGGGGGCGGGCGCCAAAGCGGGCCACCACCCAGCCGCCCACCTGCACCGCCAGCTGCGCGGCCTTCACCGCGTCGCGGTGGGCCAGCCAGCCGGCCAGAAACGCGCCCCCAAAGGCGTCCCCGGCGCCCGTGGCGTCAATGGCACGGTCCTCGGTGGCGGGCACCTGCACGCGCGGCTGCTCTGGGCCCTCAATCAGCACGCCCTCGTCGTCCAGCTTCATCACGATCAAGGCGTGCGGGAACTGGGTGCGGAACCACGTCATGGCGTCCTCCCGGTCCAGGCAGCCGCTCATGGCGCGGGCCTCGTCATCGTTGGGAAACAGGATGTCAAAGGGCACGCCCGACAGCACCTGCAGGAAGTTGTCGCGCCCCATGCCCTGAATCATCTGAAAGCTGCCCGGGTCCAGGCTGAGGGTCGCGCCGCCCGCGCGCGCCAGCGCCGCTGCGTGCAGCGCCGCTGCCTGGGGAGGGTCGCGAAACAGGCTCCAGGCGGTCAGGTGCAGGTGCGCGGCGCCGGCCAGGGCACTGGTGGGCACCTCTTCCGGCAGCAGTTCCCAGTCGGCGCCCTGGCCGGTCAGCATGGCGCGCTGGCCCCGGCGGTCAATCAGGCCCAGAATCACGCCGGTGGGGTGCTGGGCGCTCAGGGTCAGGTGGGCGTCCACGCCCTCGGCACGCAGTTCGGCGGTGGCCAGTTCGCCAAAGCGGTCGCGGCCAATCTTGCCCACAAAGCGCGCAGGGTAACCCGCACGCTGGGCCCAGACGGCGAGGTTGGCGGCGCTGCCGCCGCCCGACAGCTCAATGCGGCCCGTGCTGTCGCCGCCGGGCAGCAGCAAAGTGTCGGGTTTGGCCAGCACGTCCCAGGTCAGGTCGCCCAGGGACACCAGCGGTGGGGGGGATGCAGTGTGGGCGGTCATGTCCGCCCCGCAGCATACCGCCCTGGCCTTCCCCCGCCAGGGGACGGCGGGGCGTTTCCCCCTTGAGGGGCGCCCCGCCCCCCGCTAGCATGGGCGGCGTGCGTTCTGCTTTGCCGCTGCTGCTGTGTGCCGCCCTGCTGGGCATGGGCGCGCAGGCGGTCGGGGCGCCCGCGCCCATGCCCTTTCCGTACGTGGGCCCCGCACGCAGCGCCGTGGGCCCGCTGCCGGCCCCCCGCCCAGGCGAGCGGCCCCTGCTGACCGTGCGCGGCCAGACCCCCGAAGCGCTGACCCTCTCGCAGCTGCGCGCGCTGCCGGCCACGCGTTACAACAGCACCCAGCCACAACTGGGCCAGAGCTTCGAGTACCGCGGGGTGCCGCTGCGCGACCTGGCGCGCCGGGGCGGCTTTGCCGGGCGCGACCTGCGCGTGACCGCCGAGGACGGCTTCGTGGCGATCATTGCCGCCAGCGACTACATGACGGCGCCCATCATGGTGGCCTACGAGGCAGGCGGAAAGCCCATTCCCACGCTGAAAAAAGGCCCGCTCTTGATCGTGTTTCCCCCGGACCCCCTGCGGTTTCCGCGCCGGCCCTACGGCAGCCAGTGGGTGTGGTTCGTGCGCAGCGTCGGCCCGCGCTGATGCGGCTGTGGCCGGCGGCGCTGGGGCGGCGCGACCTGCTGCTCGCGGCGCTGCCGGGCGTGCTGTCCACGGCCCTGCTGCTGGCGGCCTTTGCCCCGGCGCAGCGCACCCTGGCCAACCCGGCGAACTCCTGGACCGCCTACAGCTACGACTCTCTGCTCAACCGCGTGCACCTGTACGCCCTGGCGCAGCGCGATCCCCACGCCACCCCGGAAGAGGTGCGCGACCGGCGCGATCAGGCCCTCTCCAGCCTGGACACCCGCGCGGCCATGGAGCGGGAGTTTCAGGACCTGCCCACCCTGGAGGCGGACGCCGGGTACCGCATGGAGGAGCTGCGCGACCTGCTGCGCCGGGGCCGCCCAGCCGACACGGTCCAGGCGCTGGCCATTGCCCAGGCCCTGAACGCCTCGGCCCACAGCCGCCTGAACGCGTTGCGGGCCGAACTGCTGCGCACCCTGAACGCGATCAAGCTGAGCGTGGTGCTGACCGCCATCCTGACGGGTCTGATCAGCACCCTGCTGATCGCCCGGGCCCTCACCTCGGCGCGGCAGGCCCAGCAGGCCCGCCACGCCCGCGAGGCCCAGCACAAAGAGGCGCTGGGCATGGCCGCCCACGAACTGCGCCGGCCCCTGCAGGCCCTGCTGCTGGCCACCGACGCCCTGCGCGGCCAGGACAACCTGCGCGCCCGGGAAAAGCTGCTGCGCATCATTGAGGAGCAGGCGGCCTTTCTGGCGGCCCGCACCGAACTGGAGCGCCTGGACGGCATGTACGTGAACATCAGCCCCCGGCCCCAGCCCACCGATCTGGCCACGCTGCTGGCGGGCCTGGACAGCGAGCGGGTGCGGGTGCGCCGCCCCCCGGGGCCCGTGATGTGGACCGTGGACAGCGCGCAGGTGCGGCAGGTGGTGGAAAACCTGGTGGAAAACGCCCTGCGCTACTCGGCCGGGCCGGTGCAGGTGGTGCTGTGCGCGCCCACCGACACCAGCGGCCCGCTGATCCGGGTGCTGGACCGGGGCCCGGGCCTGCCGCCCGAGCAGCGCGAGGCGGTGTTCGCGGCAGGCCATGACCGCCCGCGCGTGGCCAGCGGGCGCGGCCTGGGCCTGCCCCTGGCGCGCCGGCTGGCCCGCGCCAACGGCGCCGACCTCACGCTGCACGAGGCCCAGGGCGGCGGCCTGGAAGCCCGGGTGGCCTTCGGGCGGGGGTAAGGGAAGCAGCCAGCAGGCCCATCTGCACCACCCGCTTTGATACGGCTTCCGAAAAATTCCGTCATACCTGACGGAATTTTTTCGACCGGAGGGAGAGGGAAAAAATACGGATTTCCGGGAATTGGAGGAACATCCAGTTCTTTCCTGGATGTTACGGAAATGGACGGAATCCGTATGAGACCCACTTTGGGACCCACAGGTCCAGCCCGCACGTCCCTACCCTCACCCTCTCTGGCCCCATTGCGGTCCTCTTCATGCTTGGGCTTGGTGGGGGCCACGCGCCCACACAATGCCCCTATGCGAATCCCGAAACGACTGCTGGTGCTGGGGGCCGCAGGTGCCCTCGCCGCGCGGCGCGCCCTGAAAGCCCCCTACGACCTGAGTGGCAAGGCCGTGTTGATCACGGGCGGCTCTCGCGGGCTGGGGCTGGCGCTGGCCCAGGAATTCCTGAACCGGGGCGCCCGCGTGACCCTGATGGCCCGCACCGAGGCCGACCTGAAAAGGGCCCAGGCGCGCCTGAACGCCGGCGACCGCGTGAGCACTGTCACGGGCAACGTGGCGGTGCCCGAGGACGCCGCGCGGGCGGTACAGGCCACCGTGCAGGCCCACGGGCGCCTGGACGTGCTGGTGAACAACGCCGGCATTATTCAACTGGGGCCGGTGGCCAACGCCACCGAAGAAGATTTCCGCACCGCCATGGAGGTCAACGCCTTTGGGCCGCTGCGCCTGATCCGCGCGGCACTGCCCCACCTGCGCGGCGGCGGCCGGGTGCTGATCGTGTCCTCGCTGGGGGGCAAGGTGGCGATTCCGCACCTCACGCCCTACGTGATGAGCAAATTCGCCTCGGCCGGGCTGGGGCAGGCGCTGCGCGCCGAACTCGCGCCTGAAGGGGTGTCGGTGACCACGGTGTTGCCCGGCCTGATGCGCACCGGCAGCCCCATGCACGCCCCCGTCAAGGGGCAGTACACCAAGGAGTACGCTCTGTTTGCCAACCTCGCGGCCTCGCCGCTGCTGTCGCTGGACGCCCACGAGGCCGCGCGGCGCATTGTGAACGCCCTGGTGCGCGGGGACGTGGAGGCCATGATCGGCGGCCCGGCCCTGCTGCTGCGCACCGCCCAGGCCCTGGCCCCGCAGCTGACCGCCGACCTGCTGCGGCTGGGCCACCGGGCGCTGCCGGGCCCGGGGTCCAGCGACGGCATGGTGGAAGGCCGCGCGGTGGAAAGTGCCCTGACCCGCGCCAACCCCATCAAGCGCGGGGCCGAAGAGGAATTTAACCAGCGCGGCTCGCACGGGGCGGGCACCGATCTGAACTGATGAGCGGCCTCTTCTTGACCCCGCTGTCATAAAGGCGCCCAAAACGGCCCGCCCTCTTTACCTGCCAGTCACACAGTAAGGCGGGGCGCACTTCGGGCCCAGCGCGCCCGGTTGACTGCCCACACCGACAGGGCCCACAGCCCGCAGGAGGCGCCATGACACAGGACGATCAAGCCCGAACGACCGATGCCCCGCCCGCCGACGCCCCCAGCACCGGCGCCCACATGCCCCCCCTGGAACGGTCCGTGGTGGGCAGCGTAGGCGTGGCCCTGATGGGCGCGGGCCTGCGCAGCGCCCGCCCGCTGCAAAAGCTGGTGCTGGGCACCGTGGGCGCGGGTCTGGCGGCGATGGCCGCCACCGGCCGCAACCCCATTGCCACCGCCCTGAAAATCCGCCAGAGCCAGGACGGCGAGGTGCTGGTGGGCGACGCCGTGACGGTTGGCCGCCCGGCCGCCGAGCTGTACGCCATCTGGCGGCAGCTGGAGAACCTGCCGCAGCTCATGACGCACCTGCAGCGCGTGGAGGTGCTGGACGAGAAGCGGTCCCGCTGGACGGTCAAGGCCCCCACGGGCGAGGTGAGCTGGGACGCCGAGATCACCGCCGACGAGCCGGGCCGCCGCATCGCGTGGCAGTCCCTGCCGGGCGCGGCCGTCGAAAACCACGGCGAGGTGCTGTTCCGGCCCGCCCCGGGCAACCGCGGCACCGAAGTCGTGGTGCGCCTGGCCTACCGGCCCCCCGCCGGCACCGCCGGGGCCATCGTGGCCCGCCTGACCGGCGAGGAACCCGCCCAGCAGCTGCGCAGCGACCTGATGCGCTTCAAACGGGAACAGGAAACGGGGCACGCGCCCACCACCGAAGGACAGACGAGCGGCCGCGCCGCCAAGGGCGGCGAGGCATGAGGCGGCGCCGCTCTGCTTCCAGCGTCCGGGGGACAACCCACCCCCAGGTGCCTGCATCGCCGCAGCGCAGCCTTTTCTCCTTCTCGTTTCACTCGGGCTCGCTTGAAGCTCACCGGAGGTCCATGTGAAAGCCATTGTCTGGCAGGGCACGAACAAGATTGGCGTCGAGACGGTGCCGGACCCCACACTGCTGCTGCCCACCGACGCCATCGTCAAGATCACCTCCACGGCCATCTGCGGCTCGGACCTGCACCTGCTGGACGGTTTTATTCCCAGCATGGAAAAGGGCGACATCCTGGGCCACGAGTTCATGGGCGAAGTCGTCGAGGTCGGCCGCGAGGTGAAGAAACTCAAGGTGGGCGACCGCGTGGTGGTGCCCTTCAACATTGCCTGCGGGGTGTGCGACCCGTGCCGGCGCGGGCTGTTCAGCGCCTGCGACAACTCCAACCCCAACCACCGCATGACCGAAGCCATGTATGGCGGGGTCAGCGGCGGGGGCCTGTTTGGGTACTCGCACATGTACGGCGGCTACGCGGGCGGACAGGCGCAATACGTGCGGGTGCCGTTTGCAGACGTGAACCCACACAAGATCGAAACCGACCTGAGCGACGAGCAGGTGCTGTTCCTGACGGACATCTTCCCCACCGGCTACCAGGCCGCCGAGCAGTGCGGGATTATCCCGGGGCGCGACGTGGTGGCCGTGTTTGGCGCCGGCCCCGTGGGGCAGTTTGCCGCACGCAGCGCGCAGCTGCTGGGGGCCGCCCACGTCATCGTGATTGACCGCGTGCCCGAGCGCCTGGCGATGGCCGAGGCCGCTGGCTGCCAGACCATCAACTACGAGCAGGATGACGTGCTGGTGGCCCTGCGTGAAGCCACGGGCGGGCGCGGCCCCGACCACGTGATTGACGCGGTGGGCATGGAGGCCCACGGGCACGGCCCTGGCGCCCTGGTCGACACAGCCAAGCAGCGCCTGCGCCTGACCTTTGACCGCATCACGGCGCTGCGCTGGGCGCTGCTGAGTTGTGCCAAGGGCGGCACGGTCAGCATGCCCGGCGTGTACGGCGGCCTGATTGACAAGGTGCCGATGGGCGCCGCCTTCGCCAAGGGCCTGACCTTCAAGATGGGCCAGACCCACACGCACCGCTACGTGCTGCCGCTGCTGGCCCGCATTGAAGCGCGCCAGATTGACCCCAGCTTCGTCATTACCCACCGCGCCTCGCTGGATCAGGCCCCGGACCTGTACAAGACCTTCCGCGACAAGCAGGGCGGCTGTATCAAGGTGGTGCTGAATCCCTGGGCGTAGGGGGTGACGGGGGATGGTGGATGGGTGATGGAGGGGGGCCTGGGGGCCAGGGTTGAGGGTCGAGGCGTCGAGAGGTCAGGGGGTCGAGCACCCCTGATCTTCTCGACGCCTCGACTTTGAGACTGCTTGACTGACCCGACGGGGGCCAGGACGCCGCCTTCCGCACCTCCCAGGCGCGCCTACCGACTGGCCCAGAGTTCCACCAGACCGCGCAGGGTCAGCGTGTCGTCGTAGTGGTCGATTTCGCGGCACAGGCCTTCTACGGTGCGGGCGAAGCCGCCGGTGGCCACGGCCACAGCGGGGCCGGGCAGTTCGGCGCGGATGCGGCGCAGCAGGCCGTCCACCATCTCGGCGTAGCCGTAGACCAGCCCCGACTGCAGGGCGTGGGTGGTGTTCTTGCCAATGGCACTCTTTGGCGCTTCCAGGGCAATGCGCGGCAGCTTGGCGGCGCGGGCGAACAGGGCGTCGGCGCTGACCTGCGCGCCAGTGGCCAGCACCCCGCCGATAAAGCGGCGGCCCCGGCCGATCACGTCAAAGTTCGTGGAGGTGCCAAAGTCCACCACCACGGCGTATTCGTGCTGCCGAAGGTACTTTTCCGCCCCGAACAGGTTGCACAGGCGGTCGGCGCCCACCGCGTCGGGAATGTCCAGTTCCACCTGCACGTCGGGCAGGTTGGTGGCACTCACCTCGAAGGGCTGAATGCCGAAGTGGCGCTGCAGGGCCAGCGCGAGGTTCTGCCCCACGGGCGGCGCCACGCTGCTCAGCACAGCGGCGTGGGGGGGCGCCGCGCCAGCCAGCGAGAACAGCCCCTGAAGTTGCAGCGCCAGATCATCGGGCAGCATGTCGCGGTTGGTGCGCACCCGCCAGGTGTGGGTCAGGGTGAGCGTTTCATCGGCCAGGCCCAGCACAGTGCTGGTGTTGCCAATGTCCACGGCCAGGAGGGGAAAAGCAGGCACGCCCGGCATTGTACGGCGCGCCTGGAAAGCCCTGCGGCAGCGGCCCGGCAATCCCCAGCACTTCACTCGACTTTAGGGGCCTGGGCGGGTAAAATAACACGGTAAGTAGGAATCATTCCTAACAAAATCCAGTGATTCCCGAAGGAGCCTCATGACCCACCAGCTCGAAATCCGCAACCTGCACGCTTCCGTCGGTGATCAGCCCATCCTCAGGGGCATTAACCTGACTGTTCCCCGGGGTGAACTGCACGCCATCATGGGGCCGAACGGCAACGGCAAGAGCACCCTGGCCAAAGTGATCGTAGGCGACCCCGAATACACCGTCACCGAAGGCGAAATTCTGGTGGACGGCGAGAACATTCTGGAGATGGAGCCCGACGAGCGCGCCCGCCTGGGCGTCTTCCTGGCCTTCCAGTACCCCGTGGAAATCCCCGGTGTGACCATCGCCAACTTCCTGCGACTGGCCATGCAGGCCCGCAAGCCTGAAGGCGAGGAAGTGGGCTTTGCCGAGTTCTACGGCAAGCTGCAGAGCGCCCTGAAAACCCTGGACTGGGACGAGAGCATCGTGGAGCGCTACCTGAACGCCGGCTTTTCCGGCGGCGAGAAGAAGCGCAACGAGATTCTGCAGATGCTGATGCTGGACCCCAACTACATCATCATGGACGAAACCGACAGCGGCCTGGACGTGGACGCACTGAAGATTGTCGCCAAGGGCGTGAACTCCATGCGCGGCGAGAACCTCGGCGGCCTGATCATCACCCACTACCAACGCCTGCTGGACTACATCACTCCAGACAAGGTGCACATCATCGTGAACGGCCGCGTCGTGCAGACTGGCGGCCCCGAACTCGCCAAGAAGCTCGACACCGAAGGCTACGACTGGGTCAAGGAACTGGCGACGGCGTAAAGCGATGAACAGACGGCGTCTTTTGCTGGCAGCGGTGCTGGGTGCCCCTGTGATGAGCAGTTGCAACCTCTTTCGGGCGCCAACCACAGTGGTGGAGTATCAAGTGGCGCCCAACACGGTTCTGTGTGACGCGGGTCGCAACGACATCTGCCTGATCGTGAAACGGGGCAGCGCTGCCACCTGGAGCCTTTTTCCAGACGGAAGAATCAGCGGCTACACCCACGAGCAAGGTTTCCGCTACCGCCTGAGTGTTGAAGAACAATTCCGGGCGCCAGTCACTCTGATGGGGCTCAAGGAAGTCTTGGAAAAGACGCCAGACAGCGGCACGTATACGCCCGGAAGCCCATAAGTCCCTCTTGTTAGCCTCTCCCAAGGAGACCTCATGACTGTCAATCCTGAAGCGGCTTCCATTGCCAACACCTACGAATACGGCTGGAGCAACCCCGAACGGTACGCGATCAAGGCCCCCAAAGGCCTGAGCCGCGACGTGGTCGAGATGATCTCCAAGGCCAAGGACGAGCCCCAGTGGATGCTGGATTTTCGCCTGAAGGCCCTGGACATCTTCCTGAGCAAGCCCATGCCCGAATGGGGCGCGGATCTCTCGGGCCTGAACCTCGACGAGATCTACTACTACATCAAGCCCGAAGGCTTTAACGCCCGCTCCTGGGACGACGTGCCTCAGGACGTCAAGGAAACCTTCGAGCGCCTGGGCATTCCCGAAGCCGAGCGCGCCGCGCTGGCCGGCGTGGGCGCCCAGTACGAGAGCGAGATGGTGTACCACAACCTCAAAGAGGAATGGGAAAAGCTGGGCGTGGTGTTCCTGTCCATCGAGGACGGCCTGAAGGAATACCCCGAGCTGTTCCGCGAGCACTTCGCCACCATCGTGCCGCCCGAGGACAACAAGTTCGCCGCCATCAATTCCGCCGTGTGGTCGGGTGGCTCGTTCGTGTACATCCCCAAGGGCGTCAAGGTGGACATTCCGCTGCAGACCTACTTCCGCATCAACGCGGAAAGCAGCGGGCAGTTCGAGCGCAC
This sequence comes from Deinococcus multiflagellatus, assembly GCF_020166415.1. NCBI lineage: Bacteria > Thermotogati > Deinococcota > Deinococci > Deinococcales > Deinococcaceae > Deinococcus > Deinococcus multiflagellatus. The sequence goes on along the minus strand of NZ_JAIQXV010000002.1, from coordinate 355,929 downwards.
CCTGATCATCGTGGATGAAGGCGCGCAGGCCCACTACATCGAAGGCTGCACCGCCCCGGCGTACTCCAGCGACTCGTTCCACTCCGGCGTGATCGAGATTGTGGTGAAAGAGGGCGCGCGCTTCCGCTACTCCACCATTCAGAACTGGAGCCACAACGTTTACAACCTCGTGACCCAGCGCGCCGCCGTGTACGGCAATGGCGTGATGGAATGGGTGGACGGCAACCTGGGCTCCAAGGTCACCATGAAGTACCCCGCCTGCTACCTGCTGGAAGAAGGCGCGCGTGGCGAGGTGCTCTCCATCGCCATGGCCGGCCGCGGCCAGCACCAGGACGCGGGTGCCAAGATCGTTCACTTTGCGCCGCACACCTCGGGGACCATCGTGTCCAAGAGCATTTCCAAGGACAGTGGCCGCAGCAGTTACCGGGGTCTGGTCAAGATCTACGAAGGCGCCAGGGGCTCCAAGACCAACGTGGAATGCGACGCCCTGCTGCTGGACGAGGAAGCCCGCACCGACACCTACCCCTACATTGAAATCGAGGAAAAGGACGCTTCTGTGGGCCACGAAGCGACCGTCTCCAAGATCAACGACGACCAGATTCTGTACCTGCAAAGCCGTGGCCTGAGCGAGGACGAGGCCGCTGGCCTGATCGTGCGCGGCTTCATTGAGCCGATTGCCAAGGAACTGCCGCTGGAATACGCGGTGGAACTGAACCGCCTGATCGAACTGGAAATGGAAGGCTCGGTCGGCTAAACGGCGTGGACAGAGGCATCTGCTACGACAAGGCCAAGTGGCACTATGACGGCGATTTCCCGCCGGAGTTGCCGCCGTCGCAGGGGTTTGTCCACACCGGCATGTTTCTCAGCTGGCTGGCAAGCCGTGACCTTCTGGCAGATGCCCTGTCCGCCGACGCCGAGGCCATCCGGACGCGGCAGCACACAGGCGCCCAGGTGTTTCAGCGCTGGGTGGGGGTGCTTACCAGCGACATGCTGACGGCAGAGGGCAATGCCTTTGCCCGGCACTACTACGCCTCAGAAGCGGGCGCTGGCGAGTACCTCCACGACTACTTCAACCTGTTCGACGACCTGCCGTCTGTTTACCATGTGCCCGACACCTGGGAAAACGCCGCGCAGGTGTTGGCCGTGATGGATGAGCGCTACGCCGAATGGCAGGCTGGGCGCTCAGATGCTCAATCCAGCGGGAGGGGTGAAGAATGACGGCTCCAAAAGAACTCCACGACCGCATTGACCGCCTGTCACCTGAAGGCGTGCAGGCCCTGCAAACCTTTCTAGAGCGGCAGGAACATGTGGAGCGTCAGATGGCCGCACTTCACGCCTTCGCCTCGGACTGGACGCCAGACGAGCAGGTAGCCTGGGAAGAAGGCACCCAGCGTCGGCCGTGGCACAGTCCACGAGGTGCCAGATGACGGAACATACGCCCGAGTTTCATGAGGCCTTGGAGCGCGTTGGCGTTATTGCTCAGCTGTTCGACCAGGGCGTGCCCTATGACGAGGTTCAGGAGAAAGCCGTCCTTCAAGGCCTGTCCCAGGAGCAAGCAGCTCTGGCGTTCCATTTCCTGTGCGAAGCCTGTGGGTACGTCTTTGCCAAGGAGCTGGGCATTCACATGGCCGACACCTTGATCCTCAAGAGCGATCAGCGGGAACAAGAGCTACGGATAGACGACAGTGACGATTTCCAGGCCGCTTACTACCTGGCCTATAACCTGCGGCATGGCGGCAGAAACGACCTCTTTGCCACACTGGTTCAGCCATCCTCTATCAGTCATACGATCAACAACGCGATGAACAGCGACCCAAATCTGAAATTGACCGACCTGGCGGGAGCGCAATTTTCGCCACTGGTGGTCTGGTTTTAAGGAGGCCCAATGACCCAATTCACCGAACAACTGGCCGCGCACAGCGGCCCCGAGTGGCTCACCGCCAAGCGCCAGGAGTCGCTGGACCTGTTCAACACCCTGCCAGTGCCCACCGAAAGCGTCGAAGCCTGGAAGTACACGCAGGTGGATGTGGACTTCGCCGCCCTGCGCCCCCATGGCAAGCGCAACGTGGTCACCGATGTCTCGGCCCTGCCGGAGAGCGTGCAGCAGCGCCTGACCGGGACCGACGTGGGCGCCTTTCTGGTGCTGGACGGCCCGGACGTGGTGTACCGCACTGAACTGCCTGCCGAGCTGACCGAAAAGGGCGTGATCTTCACCGACCTGAAGACGGCCGTGGAGCAGCACGCGGACAAGGTGCAGCAGTACCTCTACTCCGTGGTGCCGGCCGAAGTGCCCGACGACACCACCATTGCGGCCCCCGGCACCACGCCCAGCAAGAGCCCCGACCCCAGCGAGGGCAAGTTCTCCGCGCTGGCGGCGGCCCTGTGGACGAACGGTGCGTTTGTGTACGTGCCGCGCGGCGTGGAAGTTGAATTGCCCCTGGGCTCCTTCCGCGTGATGAGCGAGGCGGGCACCTACACCGCCACCCGCACGCTGGTCGTGGCCGAGGCCAACGCGCAGGTCACCTTTATTGACGAGCAGGCCAGTGGCGACCTGCCCGGCACCTACGCAATTGGCGCGGTGGAACTGGTCGTCAAGGACGGCGCCCGCGTGCGTTACGTCTCCATTCAGAACTGGGGCGAGGGCGTGACCCATATTCAGCGCCAGCGCGGCGATGTGGAACGCGACGCGACCCTGAACAGCCTCGTGGTGACAATGGGCGGCACCCTCTCGCGCACCGAGATGCAGAGCTACCTGCGCGGCCAGGGCGCCGACAGCGAGATGCTGGCACTGTACTTTGCCAACGAGGACCAGCACTTCGACCACTACACGCTGCAGCACCACGCCGCCGCGCACGCCCACAGCGACCTGCTGTACAAGGGCGTGAACGCCGACGCCAGCGTGGGCGTGTTCTCCGGCATGATCAAGGTGGACCTGGGCGCCCAGAAGACCGACGCCTACCAGAAGCACCGCACCCTGATGCTCAGCAGCGAGGCGCGCAACTACTCGGTGCCGCAGCTGGAAATCAACGCCAACGACGTGCGCTGCAGCCACGGCAGCACCACCAGCCCGGTGGACCAGGAAGCCCTGTTCTTCCTGCGCTCGCGCGGCATCAGCAAGGAAACCGCGGAGAAGATGCTCGTCACGGCCTTCCTGGAAGACGTGCTGGGCCGCGTGCCGCTCTCCAGCGTGGTGAAGTACATCGAAGGCATCATCGCCAAGAAGGTGGGCGCGGTTTAACCGTCCCAGCTTGTCCGAGGCCAGTCTTGACCGGAGGCTGGCCTCTGCTGTTTCCTCCTGGGGGATGGACCCGAGGTTGCACCTTGAGGCTTTTGACGAGGGCGGCGAAGTCACTGGCTTTGCCCTGGTGCGGGAAAGTGTCTTGCCCAGCAGCAGGGCGGCCGAGTTTCAGTGGGACTCTACGCCGGCACAGGTGGACTGGTGCCCGGCAGTGGTGCTCAGGCGCATTGCCGCCTGAGCGTCCGCCTACGAACTGCGGGGGCTGGGCAAACTGGGACTTGGCCTGTGCAGCACCAAGTTTCCCGCAGAGCAGATGGGCCTCCTCGCAGAGGAATGTGTGTTTCTGCAGCAGCTGGTCAACGATCAGGCGGTGCAGGCGGTGTGCGCGCAGCTTATGGCCCTGACCACCCAGGGAGAGCGTCATCGGTCCCACCCTGACCGCCTGTGGCGGCTGATTGACCGCTCTGATGGCGAACCCGTGGACGAAGCCTGAGCCCGGGAGCCTTTGCTGCTCAGGCGGCCAGCGGTTAGCTCCTGCGGAGACTGGCCGCTGTTCTGTGCGGCGTCACCATTTACTGCCGCCCGCATTGCCACTGCTGGACCCACTACCGCTGCTCCAGCTGTCCCGCTCGGTGCTGTTGAGGCTCGAAGGGCTGTCGCGGCGGCTTTCCCATGCCCCACCCCGGGCAAGCTGCTGCTGGTACGCCGCGTAGGCCTCGTCGCTCTGCGCGGCGGCCAGCAGCTGGCCGTAAAGCGTGTTCAGCAGCTGCGGGTCCAGGGCGCCGGCCTGGGCCCGTTCGTACCATTCATCCACCTGCGCGGCCAGCGCTTGCAGGCGGGTGCGCCGCTGCCGCTCCTCGGGGGTGGTGGCCGGGATGTTCAGCTCCCGGGCCAGCTGCGTCTGCAGCCGGGCCGCCTCCGCCGTCGCCGCCGCGATCTGTGCCTTGCGCCGCGCGGCCTGCTCTTTGCCCTGGCGGGTCGCCTTCCACATCGTTCGCCCCAGCACCCCCGCCACCACGATCCACGTCAGGTATTCCCAGGGCGAGGTTGGGTCGGGGGTGATGACCGGGCCAGCCACCTGCGGGGGCTGACCGCTCCCCAGCGCCCGCTCCAGTGACGCCAGCGACTGCGGATCGGCAAACGGCAGCGCCGGCGCCAGGGCCCGCGCCTGGGCCAGCGCGGCGCGCGAGGCGTCCCAGCGCTGGGCCAGGGCCTCGGTCATGGCCAGCAGGTAGTACGCCTTGGGGTCATCCCCCTGGGCCAGCAGGACGTCGGCGAGCAGGCCGCGCGCGGCGGGCTGGTCACGCAGCATCACGGCTTCAATGTCGCCCGGCGCCTCAAAGGGCACCGCGAGGGCCTGCTCGGTCCACTGTGGCAGCGCCTCGGCCCGTTTCAGGGTGGCGCGGGCGGTGCCCAGGTCGCCCTGGCGGGCCTGGATCCGCGCCAGCATCAGCAGGGACCGCGCGGACTCCGGGTGGGCGGCCAGCGCCGCGCGGGTCGCGGCCTCGGCTTCACCCAAACGGCCCTCATTCATCAGGGCGATCACGGCGTCGGGGGTCAGCAGCGTCTCGGCCACCAGCCGCAAGGTTGGCTGCGCCGAGGCCGGGGCGGCCAGCCTCGCCTGCGCGCCGGGCGCCAGGGTGGCCGGCGCCAGCAACAGCAGGGTCAGGGCAGCCGCGTGCAGGGGGGAAGGGACCACGCTGCGCACTCTAGGGAAGCGGGCCGGGTGAGCGGTGACCGTGCCCTGGGGGCAAGGGGGGCGGCGCGGCCCGGTGGACGGCCCCCCCCTGCGGAACAGCCCGCCTGAACCCCGCGCGCCGCAGTCCAGACGTGGTTACAGCTCGATCTTGCCGTCGTCCTCGCCCCACCACTGAATGCGCTTGGCGTCCACCACCAGCATCACCAGCCCTTCGGTGTCCAGGCCGTCTTTGAACCACTGTTCCAGCTCTGCGTGCCAGTGGTCTTTCATCACGCGGCGGTCGTGCAGCACGCGGGCGTGGCCCTGCACCGCCACGAACAGAAACCCCTGCTCGGCCTTGAAATTCAGCATGACGTGGCTGTTCTTCTCGATGTCGCGGGCGGCGCGCGAATCGGCCCAGGTAAAAAAGTAGCTGGTGCCGTCGTATTCCACCTCGCCGTTGTTGCTCATGGGGCGCGAGGCCAGCTGGCCGTGGGCGCTCACCGTGGTGAGCAGGCAGTAGTCCATGCCGCGCATCTTCTGGGCCAGGGCTTTCAGGGAAGAGGTCGCCATACCCGATGGTAGGGGGCGGGCCCCGGCCGGCGGACCAGTCCCTGTTGAGCTTTCGGTCATGCCGGGCCCACCGGCCCCGTCCATGCCTACGCCTATGGCGCCTGGGTCAGCCACAGGGCGCGGTAGGGGTCCAGCACCACGGGCGCGTGCCCGAAGGTAAAGGCGCTGCCCGCCAGATGGTCCAGCGCGTGTTCACCCAGATGCTCGCGCAGGGCGCTGGCCGGCAGGTGAATGGTGTGTTCGCTGAAGTTGTACACGCCCACAAAGGTGCCCAGCGGATGGTCGCGGCGCAGCAGCAGCACGCAGGGGTCGGGGCTGGGCACAGGGCGGCTTTCGATGCTGGCGTGCAGGTGCGCCAATCCCTGGCGCGCGGCAATCTGGCGGCGCAGGCCCGCGTTCACGCGGCCGTGGGGGGTGCTGGCGTCGGCGGCCACGGCTTCGGCGCGGGCCCAGTCCATGCGGGGGCGGTGCACCCAGCGGTTGTCGGGGGCGTGCTCGGGCGTGGCGGCAAAATCATGGTCGTTCAGCAGCGCCAGTTCGTCGCCCATGTACAGCAGGGGCACGCCGCCAAAGCCCAGGGTGACCGCGTGCAGCAGCAGCAGGCGCCGCACCGCCAGATCAATCTGCCGGGGATCACCGGCCGCCAGCGCCGCTTCCAGGCCCGCGAGGCTGGCCGCCGAACCGCTGATGCGGCGGTCCCCGGTTTGCGGGTTGTGCTGAAAGACCAGCCCGCGCGCAAAGGTGCCCGGAAACTCGCCGCTGTAAAAGTCACTCAGAAAATGGCGGTGGGCGGGCCCCGAGAGGCCCACGCGCGCCGCGTCCAGGTCGCTGATCGCCCAGCCAATGTCGTCGTGGCAGCGCACGTACATGCCCCAGGTGGTGTTCGTGGGTTTGGGCGGAAAGGCGCGCAGGGCCGCTTCAAAGAGGCGGGTGTCGCGGCTGGCGAGGCTGCTCCACAGCTGCACCATCAGCGAGTTGTGGTAGGCCATGTCGCTCACGCGGCCGTGGTGCCCGCCGGTGCCCAGGTAATGAATCAGGTCCCCCGGCGCCACAATCGCCTCGGCCTTGAAGGCCACGGCGGGCGCGGCGATGCGCGCGCAGGCCCGCATGGCCCGGGTCAGGTGGTGCACCTCCGGCTGGTTCTGGCAGTCGGTGCCGGGGCGCTTCCACAGGAAGGCGATGGCGTCCAGGCGAAACACCTCCACCCCCCGGTTGGCAAGGTGCAGGATGATGTCCACGAATTCGCGCAGCACCGCCGGGTTGGCCCAGTTCAGGTCCCACTGGTAGGCATTAAAGGTGGTCCACACCCAGCTGCGCGCCTCCTCGTTCCAGGTGAAGTTCCCGGGGGCGAAATCCGGGAAGATTTCGGGCAGGGTGCGCTCGTAGGCGTCGGGGACGGTGCGGTCGGGAAAGAGGTGGAAGTAGTCGCGGTGGATGGGGTCGCCCGCACGGGCCTTGTGGGCCCACTCGTGTTCCTGCGCCACATGGTTGAGCACGAGGTCCAGCACCAGACTGATCCCCCGCCTCCGCAGGTCCGCCGCCAGGGCCGAGAGGTCGTCCATGCTGCCCAGGTCTTCGCGCACCGCGCGGTAATCGGCCACCGCGTAGCCGCCGTCGTTCTCGCCGGCCCGGGGCTTCAGGAGTGGCATCAGGTGCAGGTATTTCACGCCCAGCCCTTCCAGATAGGGCACGCGGGCCTGCACGCCCTTTAAAGTGCCCGCAAAGCGGTCGGCATAGGCCACGTACCCGATCATCTCGGGTTGCTGCAGCCAGTCGGGGCGCAGCAGCCGGGCCTCGTCCAGCCGTTTCAGGTCGGCGGGGCGGGTGTGGTACGCGTGCAGCAGCACTTCCAGCAGCTCGGGCAGCAGGGCCTCTGTGGCCGCCTCGCCGTACACGGCGCCCAGGCTCTCGATCAGCTCGGGGCCGTAGCGCTCCAGGCGCAGCAGAAAAGTATCGGCGTCGCGGTCATCGTCAAAGGCGCGGCGCAGCGAATCGGGGGCCAGCAGCCGCAGGGGGTCGGAAGGGGCCATGAGCACCCAGCATAAACCGGATTTGGAACTGTTTCCAAGTTCGGGTGGTCAGGCTGGTTGCAGCTCCGCCCGCACCGCCATCAGGGCCAGCCCCAGCAGGTTCTGACCCCACGCCTGCCGCGCGCCCTCTGCCTGCGTTTCTGAAAAGCCAATGCCCCAGATGCGGTCCGTGGGCGAGGCTTCCACCAATTCAGCGCCTCCCGTGGCCAGCAGCTCGGCCCGTAGCCGGGCGTTCTGACCAAATTTCAGCCGCAGCATGTCCAGAGCGACGGCGAACCGTTCGCGCGCCCAGACCTCGTCGTAGGGCGTGACCCGGCGGCCCAGTGCCTTGCACTCAGCGGGGGTGGCGGCGGCGAGAATCTGGGCCAACGTGGCTTTATCGCCAAACAGCCGGGCTTTACGGGCCATCAGGTATTGCTCGGCCCAGCGGGAGGTCACGCCCTCTTCGACAAACACGCTGGGATGAAAATTCGAGAACGGGTGAGCGGTCCGGTAGAAGGACAGCGTCTGGGGGCTCATGCCCGCCAGTCTGCCCGGCCCTCCCCTGTACCCACCTCGGTCACCTGACCTGCCCTGCCCCGCGCTTCTGGCCGATTCCGACCCTCCCTGCGCCCGGTATCATGGGGGGCGATGACGAAAGACGGCGGGAAACAGGACAAGAAGGCGGCGCAGTACGGCGTCACCCCCCAGAGCACAGACTTCAACGACTGGTACAACGAGGTCGTGAAAAAGGCCGATCTGGCCGACAACAGCCCCGTGGCGGGCGCGATGGTGGTGCGTCCCTACGGCAGCGCGCTGTGGGAAAACATCGTGCGCTGGCTGGACGACCGTTTCAAGGCCACCGGGCACGAATCGCTGGTCTTCCCCACCCTGATTCCCATGGGCTTTATCACCAAGGAAGCCGACCATGTGGAGGGCTTTGCGCCGGAACTCTTCACGGTCAGCAAGATCGGCACCGAGGAACTCAGCGAACCCTACGTGATGCGCCCCACCAGCGAAACCATCATTGGGCACATGTGGAGCGGCTGGCTGAACTCGTACCGCGACCTGCCCTTCCTGCATTACCAGTGGGGCAGCGTGTTCCGCGCCGAGCTGCGCACCAAGGCGTTCCTGCGCACCAGTGAGTTCTTCTGGCACGAAGGCCACACCGCCCACGCCAACGAACCCGAGGCCCGCGCCGAGGTGCGGCAGATGCTGGACCTGTACCACGAGTTCTGCCGCGACGTGCTGGCCCTGCCCGTGGTGCGCGGTGAGAAAACCGCCTCCGAGCGCTTTGCGGGGGCCGTGGCCACCTACTCCATTGAGGGCATGATGCGCGACGGCAAGGCGCTGCAGTCCGGCACCAGCCACTACCTGGGCCAGAACTTCAGTAAGGCCTTTGACGTGAAGTTCCAGACGCGCGAGCAAAAGGAAGAGTACGCCCACACGACCTCCTGGGCGATTTCCAGCCGCATCATCGGCGCGATCATCATGACGCACGGCGACGACTTCGGCCTGATCATGCCGCCCCGCATTGCGCCCATTCAGGTGGTCATTATTCCCGTGGGCCGCAAGGACAACTTCGACCAGATGGTGGACGAAGGCGAGAAGCTGGCCGCCGAACTGCGCGGCCTGGGCCTGAAGGTGAAGGTGGACAAGCGCGACGGCGTGACCAACGGCTTCAAGTACAACGACTGGGAACTGAAGGGCGTGCCCGTGCGCATTGAACTGGGCCCGCGCGATCTGGAGCAGGGCGTGGTCGTGGTGAAAAACCGCAACCGTGACGAGAAGGAAACCCTGGCGCGCGCCGACGCCGTGGGCGGCATGACCGCCCGCCTGGACGAGATTCACGACTGGCTGTACGGACGCGCCACCGAGTTCCTCCTGACCCGCACCCTGGTGGCCGACAGCTACGACGAGTTCAAAGACGCCATCGAGACCGGCCACTGGGTCCGCGCCTACCACTGCGCCGACGCCGCCTGCGAAAAGAGCATCAAGGACGACACCAAGGCCACCACCCGTAACGTGCCCTTGGACGACGCCGAGTTCTTCCACGAGCACGGCGAGGGCCCCTGCGTGAAATGCGGCCAGCCGGGCGCGTATGGCAAGCGCGTGATTTTCGGCCGTCAGTACTGACAAGGATTCCGGTTCATCCGTGATGGAGGAACGGGGGAAGCGGAGTGGCTGTCACGGATGATCCGGCATCCGGATGACAGCGAACCCCAGAGCCATTGAGGGTTGCCCTCAGGCCCCATCCGATACCCCTCTAGGAAGACCCCGTCAGCAGCCCCGACGCGGACTCGCTTCACCCACCCAGCACAAAGGACCGCCCCCAGTTCGGGGGCGGTCCTTGGCATCTGTGGCCCTTACCGGCCAGCCAGCAGGGTCCAGATAAAGGGCGAGGCGCCCCAGCCGTACCACAGGTTGGGCAGCAGGCCCAGCACGGTCACGCCCGCCACGCCCAGGGCCACCGCCAGGGTGGTGGCCGGGCGCTGGCCGTGGGCGTATTCGCGCGCTGGGGTGCGGTCCGGCATGAACAGCAGCATGGCCGGGCGCAGGTAGTACACCAGCGCGGCCACACTGGTCAGGGCGGCCAGCACGCTCAGCCACACGTAGCCGTTCTGGAAGGCGGCCTGGAACACCAGATACTTGCCAAAGAACCCCGCAAAGGGCGGCAGGCCCGCCAGCGAGGCGAGGCAGATGGCGAGGCAGACCGCGTAGCCCGGGTGGCGGTAGTACAGCCCGCGCAGATCGCTGATCTGGAAGCCGGCCTCGCTGCGTTGCAGGGCGGCCACCACGGCCAGGGCGGCGGCCGTCATCAGGGTGTAGACCAGCAGGTAGTAGCTGAGGGCCGCGCCGCCCATCTGCGGCGTGCCCAGCAGCGCCATCGCCAGAAAGCCCGTGTGCGCCACCGCCGAGTAGGCCAGCAGGCGCTTGAAGTTGGTCTGGCGCAGCGCGGCCAGATTCCCCACGATCAGCGTGGCGGCAATCAGGATCTGCATCACCGAGTGCCAGCCCGGGGCGTCGGCCAGGGCGCCGGCAAACACGCGCAGCATCCCCGCAAAGGCCGCCACCTTCACCACCGTACTGAGAAACAGGCTGACGCTGGTGGGCGCGCCGCCGTACACATCGGGCGTCCACTGGTGAAAGGGCGCCAGCGCCACCTTGAAGGCAAAGCCGCACAGCAGCAGCAACGCCCCGCCCACCAGAATCCCCACGTTCTGGGGCTGCAGCCCCTGCACCGAACCCACGCGCTCGGCAATGGCGGCGTAGTTCAGGCTGCCGGTGGCCCCGTACACAAAGGCCAGCCCGTAGATCAGCACGGCGCTGCCGGCGGCGCCCAGCAGGAAATACTTCAGGCCCGCTTCCTCGGCGCGGCGCGAGCCCTGCAGGGTCGCCAGCACGTAGCCCGACAGGCTCATGATCTCCAGGCCAATGAGCATCACGATCAGGTCGCCGGAAAAGGCGATCAGCAGGCAGCCGGTCACGGCGTACATCAGCATGGCGTCGAATTCGGGGAACGACACCCGGGCGCGCCACGCGGTGTCCAGCGACACCAGCAGGGTCATCAGGGTGCCCACCAGCACCACAAAGGCCAGCAGCAGCGCGGCGTTATCGGCGATCAGGCTGCCGCCGAACGCGGTCAGGCCCCGGTTCCACAGCCAGCCCAGGCTGAGGGCCGAAAACACCGTGGCGCCCAGGTTAATAAACGTCAGCGTGCGCCGGCTGACCCAGAAGCCCAGCAGGGTGCTGGAAATAGCGCCGGCCAGCACCAGCAGGATGGGCAGCAGCGGCAAAAAGGCGACATCGGGGGGCGTGAGCATCTCAGTTGCCTCCCAGGGCGGCCAGCACGGTGCGCACCGCCGGTTGCATGAGGTTCAGGGCCGGGGCGGAGTACACCCCAAAGAGAATCAGGACCGCCAGCGGCAGGCCCAGCACCAGCCACTCGGTATGCACAAGGTCGCGCACGGCCACGGCCCCCCGTGGGCGCGCCTGCCAGAAGGTGGTCTGAAAGGCGGTGAGGGCGTAGGCGGCGGCGGCAATGGTGGTGATCCCGGCGATAAAGGTCAGCCACGGCGAGACCTGATAGGCGCCCAGCAGAATCGAGAATTCCCCGACAAACCCGGCCAGCCCCGGCACGGCGATGGACGCGAACCACAGGGCCATCGTGAGGCCGCTCAGGGCGCCCGCCTGGGTCATCAGGCCGCCCACGCGCGTTTCCAGGCTGCCGATCCGCTCCTGCACCATGCCCACCGAGAGAAACAGCGCGCCCGTGTACAGGTTCTGGAAGGCCAGCAGGTACATGGCGCCAATCACGGCCGTTTCGTTCAGCGAGAACACGCCCAGCGCCACGAAGCCCATGTGCGACAGGCCCGCGTAGGCCAGCAGGCGTTTCCAGTCGGTCTGCCGGAAGGCGATCCAGGCGGCGTAGAGGGCCGTAAAGGCCGCCAGACCCATCAGGATGGGGCGCAGTTCCAGGCTGGCGTCCGGGAACAGGGGAATGGCGAAGGTGAAAATGCCGTAGCCGCCCACCTTGTACAGGGTGCCCATCACGTCCGGCACGCCGGAATCGTGGTTCTGCTCGTGAAAGTCCGGCAGCCACGCGTGCAGGGGCCACAGCGGAAGTTTGACCGCCATCGCCGCCAGAAAGCCCAGGTACAGCCACGTCTGCGCGGGGCCCGTCACGAGGTGCTGTTTCAGGTCCACCATGGCGAAGGTGGGGCTGCCGCCCAGGTAGCGCACGCCGATGATGCTCACCAGCATCAGCAGGCTGCCAAACAGCGTGTAGGCGGCGAACTTCACCAGCGCCTGCATGCGCCCGGCCTTGCCGTACATGGCGAGCATCAGCAGGGCGGGAATCAGGGCGTCTTCAAAGAACACGTAGAACAGCAGCAGGTCCTGCGCGGCAAAGATGCCGATCAGGCCGGTTTCCATCGCCAGAATCAGCGAGAGCATGGGCCCGGGGTTGGGAATGCGCCGCGCGGCGTACAGAATGGCGATAAAGGACATGAACGCCGTGACCAGCGCCAGCGCCAGACTGACGCCCGACAGCTGCACCGAGTAGGTGATGCCCAGCGGCGGAATCCAGTCCCAGCGGAACAGTTCCGAGCCGCCGCCGCGCCAGATCGCCAGTCCCACGCCCAGGGTCAGCGCGGCGATGAAGCCCGCCACCTCGTCGCGGAAGGTTTTCGGCACCACCAGCAGCAGCAGGCTGCCCACAAGCGGCAGAAAGATCATGAGGGTCGGCAGCCAGTCGGTGAAGGTCATGCGCCACTTCCAATCGTTTTCAGGGCCCAGTAGCCGATGATCAGCGCGGTGCCCAGGACCATGCTGACCGCGTAGGCGCGCACGAAGCCGCTTTGCCACAGGGTGAACAGCCCGCCCGGCCCGCTGGCATTGCGCGCCACGGCGCCCAGCGCGCCGTCGGTGCCCCGGTCCACGGTGTCCAGTGCGCCGGCAATCGCCTTGCTGGGGGCACCCACGAGGTTGTCGTACACGGTATCCAGGTACAGCGCGCGGGTGCTGGCTTCGCCCAGCGGGCCGTCCACCAGGGTGCCCCGGCGGTGTTCCAGGTAGGCCCACAGCAGCCCCAGCGCCCCGGCCCCCACCGCCAGCAGGGTCAGCAGCCACTCGGTGCTCACGGGAATCTCGTGGGCGTGCACCGGAATGGCGCGGCCCAGGTAGTCGTCAAAGGCGTGCTTGCCGCCCAGAAAGGTGGGGATATTCAGCAGGCCGCCCAGGGTCGCTAGCGCCGCCAGGATGCCCAGCGGCACCTTGGTGATCAGGTCGGCCTCGTGCGGGTGGCCGTGGCCCCGGTAAGTGCCGGCCCAGACCAGGAAATACCAGCGGCCCATGTAAAAGGCGGTGAGCAGCGCCACGCCCAGTCCAATCACGTACAGGCCGGGGTTGGCCTCGTAGGCGGCGGCCAGAATGGCGTCCTTGGAAAAGAAGCCGCTCCAGATAGGAATTCCGGCAATCGCCAGCACCCCCGCCACCGACACCAGGTGCGTAAACGGCATCTTGCGGCGCAGCCCGCCCATGCGGCGCACGTCCTGTTCATCGTGCAGCGCGTGAATAACCGCGCCCGCCGCCAGGAACAGCAGCGCCTTGAAAAACGCGTGGGTGAGCAGGTGGAAGACGCCCGCCGAGTAGGCGTGCAGGCCCACGGCCATGAACATGTAGCCCAGCTGCGACACCGTGGAGAACGCCAGAATCTTCTTGATGTCGTGCTGGTTCAGGGCCGACAGGGCGCCGTACAGGGCGGTCAGGCCGCCCACCCAGGCCACCCACAGGCTGGCGTTCGGGGCGAGGTCGTACAGGAAGTGGCTGCGCGCCACCAGATACACGCCCGCCGTGACCATGGTGGCCGCGTGAATCAGCGCCGACACTGGCGTGGGGCCCGCCATCGCGTCGGGCAGCCAGGTGGTCAGGGGCAGCTGACCGCTCTTGCCCACTGCGCCCACCAGCAGGAACAGGCAGGCCAGTTCAATGCCCGCCTGCGCCACCTGCGCGCCGCCGTCCACCCGCTCGGCCAGTTCGGGGATGGAGAGGGTGCCGTACAGCTTGAACAGCAGGAACATGCCCAGCATGAAGCCCAGATCGCCAATGCGGTTCATGATGAACGCCTTGCGCGCGGCGTTGGAATTCGCCACGCCCTCGCGGTCGCTGGCCTCGCGCACGTCCTGATCCGAGGCCTCACTGTGGCGCCCGTTAAACCAGAAGCCGATCAGCAGGTAACTTGCCATGCCCACGCCTTCCCAGCCCACGAACATGAGGGGGTAGGAGTCGGCCAGCACCAGAATCAGCATCATGGCCACGAAGAAGTTCAGGAAGGCAAAAAAGCGCGTGAACTTGGGGTCGTGGCCCATGTAGGAAATCGAGTACAGGTGAATCAGGAAGCCGATGCCCGTGATGATCAGCGCCATCAGGGCCGAAAGCTGATCGTACCAGAAGCCCACCGAGAGGTTGGCGTTCAGGGCCATGTTGGGCAGCCACGTCCACAGCACCTCGTGGGCGGGGGCCGCCCCCTGGTTCAGGTAGCGCAGCACGGCCACGACGAAGGCGGCCCCCACCGCGCCCGTGGCGACCCAGCCGCCGATCTTGCCGGGAAACAGGCGCGGCAGCGTGATCAGCAGCGCAAACGAGAGCAGCGGCAGCAGGGGAAGCAGGTACAGCGCAGGCAGACTCTCCATAGCCACTCAGCCTTTCAGGGCCGCGAGATCGTCCACGTTGGTGGTCTCGCGCTTGCGGAAAATAGCGACGATGATCGCCAGGCCAATCGCCACCTCGGCGGCGGCCAGCGTCATGACGATGAACACGGCGGTCTGCCCGGTGGGGTCGCCCCACGAGCGCGCGAACGCCACCAGCGCGAGGTTCGCGGCGTTCAGCATGAGTTCCACCGACAGAAAGACCATGATCGCCGTGCGCCGGGTGAGCACGCCAATCATGCCCAGGGCAAACAGAATGCCCGACAGCGCCACATACGAGCCCGTTGACACCATTACGCGCCCACCTCACTTTCGCGCCCGGCCTGCAGCGCGGGCTGGGCGCCCGTTCGGGGGGCCATCTCCCGTTCGGGCCGCGCGGCGCCGATGGGCTCTTCCAGTTCATCCGGGACGCCGTCGGGCTGGGCTTCGGGGCGCTGCACCAGGGCCACGGCGCCCACAATCGCCACCAGCAGCAGAATGCTCACCGCTTCAAAGGGCAGCAGGAAACGCGTGAGCAGCGTCTCCCCCATCACCAGCGCGCTGCCGCCTTTGAGGGCCGCCGCCCCCTCGGCCAACGGGCGCGGGTCTTTGTAGGTAAAGGCCAGCACCACAAAAGCGCCGGCCAGCAGCGTGCCGCCAATCCCCGCCAGTTCCCGCACAAACGGCACCGGGTCGCGCCCCGTGACCGGCTGGTTGGCGTTCAGCAGCATGATCACGAAGAGAAAAAGCACCATCACGGCCCCCGCGTACACGATCACCTGCGTGGCCGCCAGAAACGAGGCGTTCAGGGTGGCAAAGAGCCCCGCCACACACAGCAGCGTGCCCACCAGCCCCAGCGCCGCGTGAACGGCGTTCTTTGCCGCAATGGTGATGATCCCGCCCACAATCGCCAGCGCGCCCAGAAGGATGAAGGCGAGGGTCATGGGTGGGCTCCGGTCATGGGGTGTGGGGAGTGGGAAGTAGGGAGTGGGAAAAGATGGGGGGCGGGGTGCGGGACGCGGGAGGCGGTGTAAACTTCCTCTCTGCGGAGCAGAAAGGGTTTGGGTGGCTCGCAGAGCTGCGCAGCAGAGGGGGCGTGTGACCACCTCAGCCCAAGCGCCCACCTTGCCCCCATCGCCATCGGCCATCGACCATCAACCTTCAACCTTCCCCCCCTCACTGGTACTTCACCCCTTCCAGTTCCTCACGCACGCCGCCTTCGAGCTGAAAGCCCAGGCGCACGGGTTTGCCCTTGCGCTCGGCTTCGCGGCGCTGGGGGAGGCTGCCGGTGACGCCGACCAGCATGTCTTCCTTGCCGTAGACAAAGTCGCGGTAGCGGTAATCGGCCATCTCGAATTCGTTGCCCAGCACCACGGCGCCCGTGGGGCAGGCTTCCTCGCACATGCCGCAGAAGATGCAGCGCAGCATGTTGATCTCGTAGACCTTCGCGTAGCGCTCGCCGGGGCTGACGGGGGCGGCGGGGTCGTTCTCGGCGGCCTCCACGTAAATGGCGTAGGCCGGGCAGGCGGCGGCGCACAGCGAGCAGCCGATGCACTTTTCCAGCCCGGTGCCCGGGTGCCGCGTGAGGATATGCCGCCCCCGGAAACGCGGCTGCAGCGTGGCCCGCTGCTCGGGGTAACTGACCGTCACGGGCTTCTGAAACAGCTTGCTCAGCGTGACGCCCATGCCTTTGGCGATCTCAAGCACGCCCATGGGGGGCTCCTTTCAAGGGGGGGGTGGGAAGTGGGAAGTGGGGAGTGGGAAAAGAGGGGGAGGCGGGATGCGGGAGGCAGTGGCTCGACTTCTCGACTTCTCGACTTCTCGACTTTTGGCTATCCGCCATCAGCCATCGACCATCAACCATCTGCCCCATCAGTCCCCACCCCCCAGCCGCACTTCGCCCTCACGGCGCACGGTCGGCTGGTTCCACAGCGTGCGCACGCGGTCACTCATGAGCAGGAGCGCAAGCAGGGCGGCCAGACTGAGCAGGCCCATCACCCAGGGGTTACCGGGTTTCCAGAGCCCAAATGGCCCAGAAAAGGCCAGCACAGCGGCGGTCATGATCGTGTTCGCCAGCGCCAGGGGCAGCACCAGCTTCCAGCCAAAGCGCATCAGCTGGTCGTAGCGCAACCGGGGCAGCGTGGCGCGCACCCAGATGAACAGGAAGAGGAAGAAGGCGATCTTCAGGATCAGCCAGATCAGCGGCCAGTCCGAGATGCCCGGAATCAGGCCGTTCAGGAACTGCGGGCCCTTCCAACCGCCGAAAAACAGCGTGGCCATCACAGCCGAGGCAGTGATCATGTTCACGTATTCCGCCATCTGAAAGAGCGCCCACTTGATCGCGGAATATTCGGTGAGGTAGCCGGCCACGATCTCCTGCTCGGCTTCGGGCAGGTCAAAGGGCGTGCGGTTGGTCTCGGCAAACGAGGAGATCAGGAACAGGGCGAAGCCCAGCGCCTGAAAGAGGATCAGCCAGCCGTTCGTGGCCTGCCAACCGACAATGCTGTGGAAACTGGTGGTGCCCACCAGCATCAGCAGGCCCAGGATGCTCAGGCCCATGCCCAGCTCGTAGGAAATCATCTGCGCGCTGGAACGCAGGCCACCCAGAATCGGGTACTTGCTGCCCGAGGCCCAGCCGCCCAGGAAGATGCCGTACACGCCCATAGAGGTCAGCGCCAGCAGGGCCAGAATGCCGGCGTCCAGGTTGTAGACCCAGGGGTTCTCGCCAAACAGGCTGCCCGCCGGGCCAGCGGGCAGACCACCAAAGGCGGTCAGCGCCATGCCAATCGCCACGATGGGCGCCAGGGTGTACACCAGCTTGTCGGCCAGCGTGACGTTCAGGTCTTCCTTGAAGATGCTTTTAATCGCGTCGGCGGCAGGCTGCAACAGGCCCATCGGCCCCACGCGGTTGGGCCCGGGGCGCAGCTGCATGCGGCCCAGCAGGCGGCGCTCCACCAGCGTCATGTACGCGAAGGTGGTGAGCAGCCCCAGCACGACCAGCACAGCCTTGAGGAGCGAAATGAGGAGGGTGGCGAGCCAGTCGGGCATTAGAGGGCCTCCGGATGGGATGCGGTACGCAGGAGGCGGGACGCGGTCTTTGCTCCCTCTCCCCTCGTGGGAGAGGGCTGGGGTGAGGGGGCGTGTGACCACCTCAACCCAAGCGCCCCCCCTGCCCCTCGCGCCATCGGCCATCCGCCATCAACCATCAACCATCCGCCCCCCATCAGTCATCCCCTCCCGGCTGAGGGCCAGCTGGCGACACGGGCAGCGTCCAGCCGCCCTGGGTCAGGTCCGCAATGCGGTCCACCCAGTCCTGATCGCGGCGGACCATGCGCGCGGTCCACAGGCGCGGGGTGTGGGGCTGGGTGGGGGCCGTGTAGGGGCGGGGGAAGGTGTGCAGCTGGCCCTGGGCCGGCAGTTCCGCGAGGTTCACGCCCAGGCGGGTCTGCGCCAGAGTCTGGGCGCCGCGCAGGCCGCGCACGGGGGCTTTCACACCCAGGGCCTCGGCCAGGGCAGTGAGGGTGCGGATCAGGTCGGCCGAGTCGCCGGCCTGAATGGCGGCCGAGGCCAGGGGCAGCAGGCGGCCTTCCAGGTTGACGGTGGTGCCGCGCTTCTCGTAATTGCTCACGGCGGGCAGCACCACATCGGCCAGTTGCGCGGTGGCGGTCAGGTGGAGGTCGTGCACGACCGTGAAGCCGCGCGCCCGCACACCGGGGTCCAGGCGGCTGATAAACGCGGCGGGCACCTCGGCCAGCCGATTCACGCCCAGGCCGCCAGCGCGGGGCACGAGGTTCAGGGCACCCAGGCCCAGGCTGTTCGGGCCAGCGGGCAGGCCCAGCACCTTGGCACCGGTCCGGCCGGCCAGATCAGCCAGCGCCGCGGCGAAGGAGCCCCCCGCCGCGTTCAGCACGTCGGCGCCCAGAATCAGGACGGGGCGCTCGGCCTTGTCCAGGGCCTCGCGCACGGCGCGCAGGGCGGGGGTGCCCGGCTGGGCCAGCCCGCTCAGGGCCGCCGCGCCGCTGGCTGCGATGCGGTGCCCCGCGTGCGTCCACAGCCGGCTTTCCCCGCCAATGACCGCCAGGCGCTCGGTCTTGCGGGCGGGCCGCTCCACCAGCCGCAGATCGGCAATGGCGGTGCCGTGGGCAAACTCGGGCGGCAGCACGCCGCCGCGCAGCATTTCCAGAAGGCGCAGTTCCAGCACCGGGGCTTCCTCGCCCAGATCGGCGCCCAGGACGGCCACAAAGTCGGCCTGGGCCACATCAGTCAGTGTGGCGGTGGGGGCAATGTGCACCGCCTGCCGGGGGCCGTGGTCCACATGCCGGGCCTGCAGGGCGTCGGCCAGGGCTTCCAGCGCCACCCCTTCCTCCAGGGTGGCATCGGCGCCCACGAACAGGCCCAGGTCGGCCAGGGGCAAGCCGGCCAGCCCACGGTTGATCGCGGTGATGGCCTGATCCCAGGTGGCAGGCACCAGTTCGCCGTCCTCATTGCGAATAAGGGGGGTGGTCAGCCGCTCCTCGCTGGCAAACGGGTGCCCAAAGCGGCCCGCGTCGCAGATCCAGGCTTCATTCACCTCGCGGTTTTCGCGCGCCACCACGCGCTCCAGGCGGCCGTTGCGGGCATCGGCGGTGATGGAGCAGCCCACCGGGCACAGGGTGCAGGTGGTGGGTGTGTGGTCGTATTCCCAGTTGCGGCCCCGGAAGCGCGCCACGTTGTCCAGCAGCGCCCCCACCGGGCAGATGTCCGTGATGTTGCCCTGAAAGCCCAGCGGCAGCCCGCCCTCTTCGGTGTCAATGAAGGTGTGGCCGCCGCGCTCGATAAAGTCCAGCACCTCCTGGCCCGGCACTTCCTCGAAGTAGCGCACGCAACGCTTGCAGTGAATGCAGCGCTCCTGGTCCAGAATCACGAAATCGGACAGCGGGTAGTGCTTGTCCGCGTGGCGGCGATCAAAGCCGTAGCGGCTGGCGCCATAACCGTACTCAAAGGCGCGGTCCTGCAACTCGCAGGCGCCGCCCTTGTCGCAGGTGGGGCAGTCCAGCGGATGGTTCAGCAGCGTGAATTCCATCATGCCGGCCTGCGCCTTGGCCACCACGTCGCTGGTCTTGGCGGTGCGGATGTGCATGCCCTCGGTGGCCTGCATGGTGCACGACGCCATGGGCTTGGGGAACCAGAAAATCTTGGGCCTGGCCGCGTCCCCCTCCCCTTCCATCACGAACGAGCCGTCCGGGTTTTTGCGCGGGCTGCCAGATTCCACCAGGCACATGCGGCACGCCCCCACGGGCGAGAGGTAGGGATGCGCGCAGAAGTAGGGCACGTCCCCGCCCGACTCGAAGACCGCGTCAATGGCGCTGGTGCCGGCCGGAAGGTCGAGTTCGTGGCCGTCGACGGTGACTTTCATGCGTGTTCCTCCCGGCCAGCGTTGATAGTTGACCGTTGATCGTTGATGGAAAGACTGCGCTGAGGATGCGCTTTTTCCATCAACCTTCCTCCATCAACCATCAACATCACGCATCCCTCCAGCGTTTCCTGGGCCCGTACATGGGCTGCCCGGTCGTCGCCAGCGCGTCGTATTCCTCGCGGAACAGCTTGATGCTGCTTAGCACCGGGCCCAGGCAGGCGTCCGCCAGGGCGCAGAAGGACCGCCCGCCGATGTTGTCGGACATGTCCAGAATCAGCTGCACGTCGCCGGGTTGCCCGCGCCCGGTCACCAGCTTCTGGTACATGCGGGTCATCCAGCTGGAAATGCCTTCGCGGCAGGGCGTGCATTTGCCGCAGGACTCGTGGCCATAAAAGCGCACCAGATTCCAGGTGGCGTTCACGATGCAGTCGGCCTTCGGAATCAGGGTGACGCCGCCCGTGCCCAGCATGGAGCCGGCCGCCGCAATGGCCTCGTAGTCCATCTGGGTGTCCAGGATCGCGTTCGTCCAGGGCAGCATGGGGCAACTGCTGCCGCCCGGAATGATCGCCTTCATCTCTTCCAGTGGGCCGCCCGCCCAGTCGTAAATCAGTTCGCGGAAGGTGGTGCCCAGCGGCAGTTCGTACACGCCGGGCCGCGCCACGGGTCCGGAAATCTGAAAGAGCTTCATACCCTTGCTTTTTTCCGTGCCCATGCCCGCGTGCCAGTCGGCGCCGTAGCGCAGAATCTGGGTGGCGGCGCAGAAGGTTTCCACGTTGTTGATCGTGGTGGGCAGGCCGTACAGGCCAGCGGCGGCCGGGAAGGGCGGCTTCAGGCGCGGGTTGGCACGCAGGCCCTCCAGCGAGTTCATCAGGGCGGTTTCCTCGCCGCAGATGTAGGCCCCGGCGCCCCGGTGCACGTAGAGCTGGAAGTCGAAGCCGCTGCCCAGCACGTTGTTGCCCAGCAGTCCGGCCGTGCGCGCCTCGTGAATGGCGGCCCACAGGCGCTCGGCGGCGTGCACGTACTCGCCGCGAATGTAGATGTAGCCCACGCTGGCGCGCATGGCGTACCCCGCGATCAGCATCCCTTCAATCAGCTGGTGCGGGTCTTCAGAGAGCAGGTAGCGGTCCTTGAAGGACCCCGGCTCCGACTCGTCCGCGTTGCAGATGATGTAGTGCTGGCGGCCGTCATTCAGGGGCATGAACGACCATTTGAGGCCTGTGGCAAAGCCGGCGCCGCCGCGCCCCCGCAGGCCCGACTTCTTGACCTCATCAATCACGGCGTCTGGGCCCATGGCAAAGGCCCGCTTCACGGCCTCGTACCCCCCGGCCCGGCGGTAGAAGTCCAGGGTCCAGCTGCCTTCCTGGCCCACGTAGGCGTACAGCGTGGGGGCAAAGCGCGGGTCCTTGCCGCTGGTGATGGGTTTGGGGGCGGGCTCGGCCACGGTCATGCGGTGCCTCCTGGGCTGGGCAGCACGGCCAGGCCCGTCACGCTGGTGCCCACGGCCTGCCCATTGGCGGTCAGCTGCCGGCCTTCCGCCGTCACCGTCACCGGCACGGGGTTATCCGGCAGCGGCTGGCGGTCCGCGCGCAGGTCCGCCAGAATCCGGGCGCATTTGCCCGGGCCCACGTTCTCGTAGTAGCCGTCGTCGTTGATCTGCATCATGGGCGCAGTGCCGCAGCTGCCCAGGCACTCCACCTTCTGCACGCTGAAGCGGCCGTCAGCTGTGACCTCGCCGGGCTGCACGTCCAATTCGGCCACGAGGTGGTCCCACAGCTCATCCGAACCCGCCAGCGCGCACATCAGCGTGGAGCAGACCTGCAGGTGGTAGCGGCCCGTGGGCACTGTGTGGTACGTGGAATAGAAGCTCATGACACTGCGCACTTCGGTGGCCGTGGTGCCCACCAGCGCGGCAATTTCCGCCATTCGCGCCTCTGAAACAAAGCCTTCGGCGTCCTGCACTTCCCGCAGCAGCGGCATCAGCGCCGAGCGGCGGCCCTGCGGTGAATCGGGGTAGCGACTGAAAATATCCGCCACCAGTGGTTGTTTATCCGCGAAGTAAGACAAAATTCCTCCTGCTACCCGCCCTACTCGACTTCGGCGTGCATAAAGTGGCCTTGAGCATCGAACCAGCCGCTCAACTCATAGGCGTTTGGAAGCAAACTGTCGTAAACAAGGATGTAGCCCCAACGGCTGCTTTTGTCCGTCGTCGCAATGATCCAGCGCAATTGCATGGAGTCGCATAGCGCTTCCTGCCCAGGATTTTCTATGCCACACCATGTTGACCAGGCGTCATCCCGAACGAAATCCTGAGCGATCAGCGCTCTGTAAGCAGGCTCTGAAGCTTTGACTTGTCCGAAAAACTTCTCTATCTCTTGAGTCTCCTGAGTGAACGGCTCATCGGTACGAATATCGAAGTCCACCACTTGCCCAGAAACACCCTCTGTCTTGCGCCAAACAGTTGAATCAATACGCCGAAAACCCGACATCGAGTTTTGTGCTTCCAACATCTTCACCGGTCCACATCTCCCAGCACCGGGTCAATGGTCGCCAGAATCGTGATCAGGTCGGCAAACTGCGCGCCCACACAGGCGTATTCCAGAGCCTGCAGGTTCACGAAGCTGGGCGCGCGAATCTTCACGCGGTAGGGCATACTCCCGCCGTCCGAGACGATGTAGTACCCCACCTCGCCGCGCGCACTCTCCACCGGCACGTACACCTCGCCGGTGGGCGGGTGAAAGCCCTCGGTGACCAGCTTGAAGTGGTGAATGACCGCTTCCATGCTGGTTTCTAGTTCGTGGCGGGGCGGCAGCGAAATCTTGCGGTTGGGGTCCTTCACGGGCCCTGGTTTCAGGAGTTTCAGGGCCTGCCGCACGATCTTGATGCTCTCGCGGAACTCCAGAAGGCGCATGTTGAAGCGCGCGAGACTGTCGCCGTCCTGGCTGGTAATCACGTTGAAGTCGTACTGCTCGTAACCGCAGTATGGATTGTCCTTGCGGTGGTCCAGGGGCACGCCGCTGGCCCGCAGGTTGGGCCCGGTCAGGCCCAGGTCAATGGCCACTTCGGGCGGAATGACGCCCACGCCCTTGGCCCGGTCCAGGAAGATGGGGTTCTGGGCAAACAGCGTGCTGTATTCGTCCACTCCCCGGTCCATCTGGTCCAGAAACTTTGCCACGCGGCCCGGCCAGTCCTCGGGAATATCGCGGCTCAGGCCGCCCACCCGGAAGTAGCCCTGGTTCATGCGGTAGCCGCAGACGGCTTCAAAGAGGTCCTGCAGCGCTTCCTTCTCGCGGAAGGCGTAGAAGAACGGCGTCAGGGCGCCCAGGTCCAGCAGGCCGGTGCCCACGAACACAAGGTGGCTGTGAATGCGCCCCAGCTCGTGCAGGATCACCCGCACGGTGGTCGCGCGGTCTGGCACCTGCGCCGAGAGCAGCTTTTCCACGCTCAGGACGTACGCCAGTTCGTGCCCGAAGCAGTGCAGGTAATCGGTGCGCGGCGCGTAGGTCACGCCCTGCTGGTAGGTGCGGTGCTCGAAGGTTTTCTCGAAGCCCGTGTGCAGATAGCCCATGTGCGGGGTCACCTTCACCACGTACTCGCCGTCCATGTCCACCACCAAGCGCAGCACGCCGTGCGTGGAGGGATGCTGCGGCCCCACGTTCAGCGACATGATCTCGGTGTGCATCAGCGCCTCTGTGCCCTCGGCGCCCAGCCGCTCCTGGCGGTCACTTTCCTGATGATCGGGCCCCATCTGCTCCGGCGGCAACGTGCCCCCAGGCGTCAGGCGGCCGTGGGTGGGTTTGTCGGTGGTGGTCATGGGCGACCTCCGGTCGCGTTGATGGTGAAACGTGGATGGTTGATGGAAAGGGCACCCACGCAGCCCTCCATCAACCTTTGACCATCACCCATCACCATCATTTCGGTCCTCCTTCCGGCATCACGGGCGGCAGGCGTTCGCCGCGTTCGCCCCGGCGGAATTCGCCCCGGTAGCCGGTCATGCCCGCGTCGCGGCCGGTCAGGCCCGCGCGGAAGGCGGCGGGGTCCAGAAAGCGGCCCTCGCGGAACAGGGTGGGGCTTTCGCCCAGCGGGAAATCCTTGCGCAGGGGGTGGCCTTCCAGGTCGTCGGGGGTCAGCACCTTGCGCAGGTCGGGGTGGCCGGTGAACACAATGCCCAGCAGGTCGTAAACCTCGCGCTCCAGGTAGTTGGCGGCCTTCCACACCGGGTACAGGCTGTCCAGGGCCTCGCCGTCGTCCAGCCACACGCGCAGAAACAGGCGGCGGTGGTCGCGGGGGTGGTAGAGGTTGTGCAGCACCGCAAACCGCTTCGGGCGCCCCTCGGTGTAGGCGCTGTAGTCAATGCCCACCGTGTCCATCAGCATGAAGCCGCGTTCCTTCAGCACCTGGGCCACCGCGCGCAGGTGTCCGGCCGGCACCACGGCGGTGGGCTCGGCGGCGTGGTCTTCATCCAGCCCCAGTTCGCGCATCAGGGGCGTCACGTCGCGCGAGGGCGGGGCCGGGACAGGCGCCGCTGCCACCGGGGCCACGGGCAACGTCTGGGACGACTGCACGCCGCCTTCTCGGCCCGTCAACTTCTCGCCGCTCACCGGGTCCACGCGTCCACCATCGGCAGCTGGTGGCCCATCTGGTCAAAGGCTTCGCCGCGCACCTTCTTTTGCAGCTGCATGACGGCGTAAATCAGGGCTTCGGGGCGGGGCGGGCAACCGGGCACGAAGATGTCCACGGGCACCACCGTGTCCACGTTCTGCACAATCGCGTAGTTGTTGAACATCCCGCCCGAACTGGCGCAGGCCCCCATGCTGATCACCCATTTGGGGTCCGGCATCTGGTCGTACACCCGGCGCATGATCGGGGCCATCTTCTTGCTCAGCCGCCCGGCCACGATCATCACGTCGGCCTGCCGGGGCGAGGCGCGGAACACCTCCGAGCCGAAACGGGCCAGGTCGTTGCGCCCGTCGGTGGAACTCATCATCTCAATGGCGCAGCACGCCAGCCCGAAGGTGGCGGGCCACAGACTGTTGCTGCGCCCCCACGCCACCAGCTTTTCCAGACTGGAGAAGAGGACGCCTTCGGATTCCAGTTCCTGCCAGTCCTTCTCGAACAGTTCTTTGAGTGCCATCAGGGCGTCCTCTGTTGATGGTTGATGGTTGATGGTTGATGGAGCACCACCAGCCAATACATAAAAGCCGGGTTTTCAACAGGCGGCATCTGCATGCTTTCCCCCTCGCCCTGTCCATCAACCATCAACTTTCTACTCTCCACATCCCTTAGTTCCATTCCAGCACCCGCTTCTTCAGGATGTAGACGTAGCCCACCAGCAGCAGCCCCACGAAGGTGATCGCCTCGAAGAACGCGAAGGGAATCAGCTTCTGGTAGGCCACCGCCAGCGGGTAAAAGAACGCCGTCTCGATGTCGAAGATGATGAACAGCATGGCGACCAGATAGAAATGCACCGGGAAGCGCTGGCCGGTGCCCACCCCACCTTCGGGGTCGTTGCCGCTTTCGTAGGCCATGAGCTTGGTGCGGCTGCCCCGGCGTTTGGGGCCCAGAAGGGCGCTGGCCAGCACGGCAACAATGCCGATGCCCAGCGACACGAGCAGCATGATGACAAAGTTGGCGTATTCGATAACAATTCCCCTTTCTGCGTGCGTGCCCGCGCTTCACTAGCCTCGCTCGTGAAAAACGGCACGAAATGCTGGAAAAAAAGAGAGTGCGTCCGAACTCCTCTTGCCTGACTTGTGGTGCACCCTTGTTCTAGCACGTCCTGCGCGCTTGCGGGCCCGATTCCCCAGACAGCACAAGGGGCAAGGCTGGGGGGTGGGTGAGGGGCAAGGAAGCGCCTCCCTCGTCCGTCTGGGCAAGCGAAGACCTGACCCGCTGGGCAACGTCGCCAGACCATCACCGCCCGCACGATGGGCAAGAAAAAAGGCTGCCCCTGAGAGACAGAGGCGGCCTTCAATAAACAGGCAAGGACTTGTGGCGGTGAGGCAGGATGGGCGCTGCCGTGTGCGGCTGGGCGCCTGAACCCCTACACCAGTTCGGCAAAATCGTCGTCGTCGTTGTCGGCGGCGAGGGGTAGGGTGAAGAAGAAGGTGGCCCCCTGGCCGCGCACCGATTCCACCCAGATCTTGCCGCCGTGCTCTTCCACAGCCAGTTTGCAGAAGGCCAGCCCCATGCCGGTGTCAAAGCGGCCGTGCAGGGTCAGGCGGGACTGCTCGAAGGCGGCAAACAGGTTGGGAATGTCGTCTTCGGGAATGCCCTCGCCGTCGTCGCGCACGGTGACCTGCACGCTGTCGCCCAGGCCGCGCACCGCCACAGCGATCAGGCCGCCCGTCATGGTGTGTTTCAGCGCGTTGCTGATCAGGTTGGCCAGCACGCGGCGCAGAATCTCGGGGTCGGCGCTGGCGGGGCTCAGGTCCTGTTCCACGTCCACGCGCAGGTGGCGGTCACGCAGGCCGCTGCCCACGTCACCGCAGGCCAGTTCCACCACCTCGCGGAACATGGGGGTGAACATCAGCTCCCGGCGCAGGTTCATCTTGCCCGCCTGGATCTTGCGCACGTCCAGCATGTTCACGGCGAGGTGCAGCAGGTGCTGGGTTTCGTCGCGGGCCACCTTCAGCAGGTCGCGGTTGTCTTCGGGCACCCGGGGGTCTTCCTGCACGATTTCCAGCAGGCCCATGACTGCCGCGATGGGGTTTTTCAGGTCGTGCACCAGCATGTGCACCAGCTGGTCGCGCACCCGTTCCTCGTGCTCCCAGGTGTCCAGGCGGCGCTGCAGCGAGGCCACGCGGGCCTGGGCGTCGCGGTGCTGCTGCGCGCGGGCCAGCAGGGTCTGCACCTGCACCGCCATCGCCTGGGGCGGGGTGGCTTCACTGATCAGGGCGTCCACCCCCGCGCCCAGCATCTCGCCCAGCCCGCGCGAACCCACCGCCAGCCAGTAGGTGCCGGCCAGTTCGGCGCGCTGGCGCAGCATGGGCAGCACCTGATGCAGCGGCACGCCGGGCGTGTCGGTGTACAGCAGCGCGACATCGGGGGGGGTGACATGCGCTTCACGCAGCAGCGTTTCGGCGTCGCTGATCTGGCGGACGTTGGCACGGGGCAGCAGTGGCCGCAAGGCCTGCGCCCGCGCCGGTTCCGCCGTCACAACGAACACGGGTGGGGGTTCGGGAATCGTCATGAAGTGGGCTACAGCATAGCCGCCGCTGCCTGACGGAAGTGTAAGGGGCGGTGAAAGGGGGGAAGGGGCCATGGGCTCTGGGCCATGAGCCATGGGGACAACCCCCAAAGCTCATGGCCCAGACCCTTCTTTCTCATAGCTCAGAGCCCATGGCTCATGGCCTTCTGTCTACCCCTTCACGCTCCCGGCCAGCAGGCCGCGCACGAAGTACCGGCCCAGCAGGATGTACACCAGCAGCGTGGGCAGCGCGGCCAGAATGGCGCCGGCCATGGGCAGGTTCCAGCTGACCGCCTGCCCCCCCGCCAGCTGCGACAGGGCGTAGGTCACGGGCTGCGAACTGGTGTTCGTCAGGGTGGCGGCAAACAGGAACTCGTTCCACACCTGCGTGAACTGCCAGATGATCACCACCACGAAGCCCGGAATGCTGATGGGGAAGATCACCTTGCCGTAGATCTGCCAGAAGCCCGCGCCGTCAATGGTGGCGGCTTCAATCAGGGCGTCAGGCACATCGGCGTAGAAGTTGCGGAAAATCAGCGTGGTGATGGGAATGCCGTACACCACATGGGTCAGGATGAGGGCCCAGATACTGCCGTACAGCTGAAAGCCTGGAATCGTGACAAAGCCCAGATCGATGGGCGCCCATTTGACGGACTCGACGAACTGGAACAGCGGAATCAGCACGGCCTGGTACGGAATGAACATGCCGAAGAGCATCAGGGCGAACAGGGTGTTGGCGCCCCGGAACTTCCATTTGCTCAGGGCGTAGCCGTTCAGGCTGCCCAGCACGGCGCTGAGCAGGGTGGCCACCACCGCCAGAAACACGCTGTTGAGCATGTTGCCGCCAATCTTGGCCCAGGCGTCGCGGAAGCTGCCCCAGTTCAGCACGCTGGGCCAGTGCCAGGTGGTAGCTTCGGCAATGGCGTCCGGGCTTTTCAGGGCCGTGGCAAACAGCAGATACACCGGAATCAGGAAAAACAGCGCGGCCAGCACCAGCAGGGCGTACATCACCACGCGGCCCGGACGCAGCGGTTTGCGGGGAGCCGCCGCCGGGGCGGTGTGGGTGGGCAGGGTGGTGGTCATGCGGGGCCTCCGCTGCGCGGAGCCGCGTTGACCGTTGATGGTTGACGGTTGATAGAAACAGCGCGCCACTCGCCAACCAACCTGCCACCTCGAACCTTCAACATCATTGCCGCCCCTCCTCCATCACCCATCAACCCTCGACCATCACCCCTCACGCGTGTCCCTCCTCGCCCCGGAACTGCGAGGCCAGATACGGCACGATCACGAACGCCACCAGCACGAGCAGGATGGTGCCAATCGCCGCGCCCAGGGCGAACTGGTTCTGGCGGAAGCTGGTGAGGTACATGTTCAGGGCGGGCACGCTGGTGTTGATGTTGTCGGGCCCCGACATGGCGTACACAAGGTCAAAAATCTTCAGGCTGATGTGCCCCAGCACGATCATGGCGGACAGGCTGATGGGCGCCAGCAGCGGGAAAATGACGTGGCGGTACATGCCCAGGTCACCGGCGCCGTCCACCTTGGCGGCCTCGCGCAGTTCCTCGGGGATGCCGCGCAGGCCGGCCAGATACAGCGCCATGGTGTAGCCGCTCATCTGCCACACAGCGGCGATGATGATGCCGATCAGGGCGAGGTTAAAGCCGTGGAGTTCCGGGGCAGGCAGCAGTTTCAGGTTGGGCGCCACGAACAGCGCCCAGCCCAGCAGCAGCGCGGCGCACAGGGCGGCCACCAGCGTGCGGCGGCGGTCCCCGGCGCGCAGGGCCCGCACCGCCACCACGATCAGCACCACGGCCACAACAGTGGCGGTCAGCAGCGGCAGCTTGTTCCAGTCGAACTTCCAGATCGCCTCGGTGCTGCTGAGCCAAGGAAAGGTGCTGGGTTGACCACCAAACAGCGTGGGGGCCTGGTTCACGCCGCCGCCGGGCTGCAGCATCCAGCGCCAGATGGTGCCGGTCACAATGAACGAGAGGCTCATGGGAAACAGGAAAATGGTGCGCCACAGCCCCTCGCCCCGGGGGTTGCGGTCCAGGATCAGCGCCAGCCCCAGCCCCAGGCCCAGGCAGCCCAGGATGAAAAAGGCGGTGAAAAACACCGTGCTCACCAGTTCCTGCCGGAAACGGCCCTGCAGAAAGCCGGTAAACAGGTCCTGGTAGTTCGCCAGCCCGATAAAGCGGATCACCGGGTCCAGCGCCAGCGCCTGCGTGGGGTCGTTGCCCCAATCGGTCATGCTGACGTACACACTGCGCGCGATAAACCCGTACACAAACACCGCGATCAGCAGAACGCTGGGCAGCAATACGGCGACCGACCACAGACGGTCTTTACTCAGGCCTTTCATGATGGGCCTCCTTTCAAGGGACGTGGGCCGTGGGCTGCAGAGTGTAGGAAAAAAGCCGTTCCCACAGCCCACAACCCACAGCCCACAACCTACTTGGTTACTTGCCGATGCCTGCGCGCGCCGCGAGTTGCTGGGCGGCGGCGGCGGCGCCCGAGCTGTTGCGGCTGGCCACGTACTGGTCAATCACCGTGCCAAAGGCGCTCATGAAGCTCTCGGGGGCCACGGCGCCGTGCACCAGCGAACCCACGATCTTGTTGCTCTTCCAGTCGGCGGCAGCCGAGCGGCTGTAGGTGTTGTACTTGCTCAGGTCGCTGTCGGTGCGCGCGGCGATGGAGCCCTTGAGGGGGTTAAAGGCGTCCTGGCCGGCCTTGGAGCCCAGGACTTTCAGCCAGTTCAGGGCCTCGGCGCGGTTCTTGGCGCCCTTGGGTAGCCCGAAGGAGTCGGCCAGCATCACGAAGGTCTTGGTGGTGCCGGGGGCCGGGGCCCAGCCGAAGCCGGTGTTGGGGGCCAGTTTCTTGGTGGTGGTGAAGTACCCGGCCGCCCAGTCGCCCATGATGTTAAAGGCACTCTGGCCGCTGATCACGCGGTCACTGGCCTGCTGCCAGCTGAGGCCCGAGGCGTCCTTGTTGGCGCAGTCCATCACCTTGCCGAAGGTGGTGAACACGCCCACCACGCGCGGGTCGGTGAATTTCAGCTTGCCGGACCACAGGTCTTCCCAGCCCTTGGCGCCCAGGGTGCCAATCGCCACGGATTCCCACAGGTGCTGCTGGGTCCAGTTTTCACCCACCACCAGCGGCGCGGCGACGCCCTTGGCCTTCAGCGTGCTGCAGGTCTTCAGGAACTCGGGCCACGTCTTGGGCACGGTCACGCCCCAGGCCTTCAGCTTGGCGGGGTTGTACCACATGACGTTGCTGCGGTGCACGTTCACCGGCACGCTCCAGATGCCGCCCTTGCTGGAAATCAGGCGCACGAGGTCCTTGGGAAACGCCTTGTCCCAGCCCTCGGATTTAAAGAGCCCGCTGAGGTCTTCCATGCGGTTGGCCACCACCCAGGTGCCAATCAGTTCCTGCCCGGCGTGCGCCTGGAAGGAGTCGGGCGGGGTGCCGCCCAGCATGCGGGTTTTCAGCACGGCCTTGGCGTTGGTGCCCGCGCCGCCCGACACGGTGGCGTTGTCCACGGCTACCGAGGGGTATTTCTGCTTGTACACCTTGATCAGGGCGTCCAGGGCGGGGCCTTCGTCACCGGACCACCACGAGAAGATTTCCAGCTTGCCAGCGGCGGCGGCGCTGGTGGTCAGGGCGAGGGCGGCGGCGATCATCAGGGCTTTTTTCATGAGACTCCTCCGTACGGGGGAAAATGGGATCGGGTGGGGGCGGGGTCGCTGGGGCCCAGGCCGGGCGGCGCGCGGCTGGCGGCGAGGTCGTGGGCGCTCTGGTTGACGCGGGCAATGCCGTACAGGTGCGGCAGGCCCCGGGGGGTAAACAGCGAATCCAGCATCATGGCGCCGGCCCCCAGCACCCCGGCGTCGCCGCCCAGGGTGCCCAGGTCAATGCGCACCCGGTCGGCGTTGATGCGCATGGTGCGGCTCTGGGCGCTGGCCCGCACCGCCGAGAGCAGCACCTCGCCCGCCTGCGACAGCCGCCCGCCGATCACCACGGCGGCCGGGTTAAACAGGTTCAGCGCGGTGCTGATCGCCACGCCCAGGTGGTGCCCGGCTTCTTCCCACACGGCGCGGGCCAGGGGATCGGTGTTGGCGTGCGTGAGCAGGCTGGCCAGGGTGACCGGCGTGGGCAGCGTGCTGGGCACCCCGGCCGCGCGGCGCTCCTCGGCGAGGCGCAGCAGCACGCCCGCCGCCGCGTAGCTCTCCAGACTGCCGGGGTTCCCGCTGCGCCCCACCGGCCCTTGCTCGTTGATGCTGATGTGCCCAATCTCGCCCGCCCCGCCGCGCGTGCCCCGGTGCAGGCGCCCGCCCAGCAGCACGCCCGCGCCAATGCCGGTGGCGGCCTTCACGTAAATCAGGTCCTGGGTGCCCCGGTGTGCGCCAAAGCGGGCCTCGGCCAGCGCGCCCAGGTTGGCGTCGTTGTCCACCAGCACCTCCAGGCCCAGCAGGGTGCGCAGGGCCTCGCGCACGTTCTCGCCGTCCCAGCCGGGCATGTTGGGCGGCTGCACCACCCGGCCGGTGTCGTGGTCCACCGGGCCCGGAATGCCCACGCCCACCAGGGCCACCTGCGCCGGATTCAGGCGCGCGGCACGCAGCACGTCGTGGCAAAGGTCGTGCAGCAGGGCGTAGGTGGCGCGCGGCCCGGCCTGGATGTCGTGCGGCACGCTCTGGGTGGCCAGGGTGCGGCAGTGCAGGTCCAGGGCGTCCACCCGGGCGTGGCTGGCGCCCAGGTCCACGGCCAGCAGCGCGGCGGCGCGGGTGTTCAGGTTCAGCAGGGTGGCCTTGCGGCCCACACCGCTGCTGCCGCGCGTGCCCACCTCCTGCACCAGCCCCACACTGATCAGTTCCGTGACAATCGAGCTGATCGCGCTGCGCGACAGGCCCAAATCCCGGGCAATATCCACCCGGGCCAGATCACGGTTCCACAGCAGCCCCAGCAGCAGCAGCGTGTGCCGCGCGCGGATGGCCGCGAGGTCCAGGGTGTCGGCGCTGTGGGGGTCATCGTGCAGCATGCAGGCGTCCTTGAAGCATGGGGGGCCTTCCCGGCAGGCAGCCGGGCCAGGGCAGAGAAAGACAGGAAAACGTCGTCAGATACAGGTGATCTGAATACAGGGTCAGGGTTGTGTGCTCCGATGGTGCGCCCTGGCAATTTTGTTTGTCAAACGAACGAATGAATGAAGCGGTTCCAGTGCCGGGTTGTGCAGGCAGGTGGGGGGCAGCGCAGAAGGCGAGCGGTGAACTGCCGCACAGGGACGGCGTTTCTGGCCTCCCAGGGTGAATGAGGGCGGCAGCGTCCCAATGGGCAAACGCGGGTCCGGGGACGCCAGAGGGCACTTCATGGATGCCACAGCCGTCGGCGCCACCCGGTGGCCCCCTCACCCTTCCGTCGCTTCGCTCCTCCCTCTCCCACACGGGGAGAGGGGAACATGGCAAGCGCGCACGAGAGATCCACGTCCTTTTTCTCCCGTCTTACGGGGTTGACCTCTTGCACAGAAAAGCGGGGCCAGAGACAGCCACCCCCCGGAACGGTCAACACTCCCTCTGCCGCATCCACAACGGCAGGCCGGAAAAGGCTGACCACCCTTCAAAACGGGGAATAGGCAGCAGAAAGTCGGCTCCTGTACGGTGTTTCTTCGATGAAACCCCCGGGAAGTCGACCCCCTCACGATCCCTTGCAGACTGCCCTGCGGTCTGCCTTTCCTCTTGATGCCCGCCGCCTGACGGTCTTCACGGCCCTGGTCCTGGCGGTCATCCAGGCGCGCACGGTCGTCGTGTACAGCCTCAAAACCCACGTGGCGTTGCCAGGATCGCTCACGGCCCGATACCAGCGCCTGTGTCGCTTCGTCTGGTTTTCCTTCCCAGAGGGGTTGTTTTCCCGCTTTGCCCTCTCCTTCCTGCCCGAAGGCCCCGTGGATCTGATCCTGGACCGGACGAACTGGAGATTGGGGCAGCAGGACGTGAACATCCTGCTGCTCTCCGCCGTGTGGAACGGGTTCAGCCTGCCCCTGATGTGGACGCTACTCCCACACGGGGGCGCTAGTGATTCCCGTGCCCGGGAATCGCTCGTGGCGCGTTTCCTGACGCTGTGCCCAGGTCTCCGGGTCCGGTGCCTCCTGGCCGATCGCGAGTTTATCGGCCAGCACTGGTTTCGGTTTCTTGACCAGCACGGCATCGCGCCGTGCATTCGACTCCCGGCACGCGCCACCATCGGGAAACACCGCCTCCCAGTCTGGGCCGTGTTCAAAAATCTCCAGGTGGGTGAAGTGCGGGTCTGGCGGCGCCAGACCCTGATCTACGGCGTGTCCCTCCGAGGCGCCGCGACGAAGAACGCGGCCGGAGAGACGCTGTACCTCGCGTACCGGGGGCACGTGGGACCGAATCTCCGACGGTACGCAGGCCGCTGGCAGGCTGAGAACCTGCACGCCGCCCTGAAGACCAGGGGCTTCAACCTGGAGGACACGGGCCTGACCCGCGCGGAGCGGGTGTCCACCCTGCTGACGGTCGTCAGCGTGGCGTTCGTCTGGGCCTGCGTGACGGGAGAACTGCTGGCGGCGCGGACCAAGGTCAAGATCAAAAGTCACGGACACCGTGCTGTGTCCGTGTTCCGACTCGGCCTGGACCATCTCCAGGATCTCCTGCTTCACCCGTCCCCGTCGTCCTGGCGCACCTTGCTGACCCTCATGCCACGTTTTGAAGAGTAGTCAGCGGAAAAGGACTTCTCCCCTTTCCCGGCCTGCGCGCACTTTGCTTGTCCTGAACTGCTACTGGGCGCTGGCTTCAGCCTCGCCCTTCTCCCCTTCCCCGCCCGTGCCCTCAGGGCGCAGCAGGGGGAAGAGCAGCACGTCGCGGATGGAATCGCGGTCGGTGAGCAGCATGGCGAGGCGGTCCATGCCCATGCCCATGCCGGCCGTGGGGGGCATGCCGTATTCCAGGGCCAGCAGGAAATCCTCGTCCTGCTCGTGGGCCTCGTCGTCACCGGCTTCACGGCGGGCTGTTTGGGCCTCAAAGCGGGCGCGCTGGTCCAGGGCGTCGTTCAGCTCGGAGTAGATGGGGGCCAGCTCAAAGCCCGCCACGTACAGGTCGGCGCGTTCGGCCAGCCCAGCGCGCTCGCGGTGCACCTTCACCAGCGGGCTGATCGCCAGCGGCATGTCGGTCAGGAAGGTGGGGTTTTGCAGCAGAGGTTCCACGTACTCGCCGCCCAGCTTGTCCAGCAGCTTGTAGTCCGGCACCTTGCGGAACTCGGGGTGGCGCTCGTCGCTCCACTGCCGCAGCTTGACCAGATCCAGCGGATCAAAGTCCAGCCCGGCCTGCTCCTTCAGCGCCGTCACGAAATCCAGGCGCTTGAAGGGCAGCGAGAAATCCAGTTCCTTGCCCTGGTACGTCAGCTTCGGCTCACCTTTCAGTTCCACCACGAGGTCGTGCAACAGCTGCTCGACCAGCTTCATCATGTCGTTGTAGTCGCCGTAGGCGAAATACGCCTCCAGCATGGTGAATTCCGGGTTATGGGTGCGGTCAATGCCCTCGTTGCGGTAGTTGCGGCCAATCTCGTACACGCGCTCGAAGCCGCCCACCAGCAGCCGCTTGAGGTACAGCTCCAGGCTGATGCGCAGGCTGAACTCGTGGCCCAGGGCGTTGTGGAAGGTCTTGAAAGGCCGGGCCTCGGTGCCGCCAGGGACGACCTGCAAGGTGGGGCCCTCAACCTCCATGAAGTCACGGCTGTCGAGGAAGTGACGAATAAAGCGCAGCATCCGTGAGCGCGTGCGGTAGACCTCGCGGCTCTCGCTGTTCACCATCAGGTCCACGTAGCGGCGCCGGGCACGCAGTTCTTCGTCCTGCAGGCCATGGAACTTGCTGGGGAGGGGATGCAGGCTCTTGACCAGCGGCTGCCACGAGGTGACGCGCAGGGTCAGCTGCCCGGTTTTGGTCACGAAGGGAAAGCCCCGCACGCCGATGATGTCGCCCAGGTCAATCTTCTTGGTGGCGTCAAAGCCATCTGTGTCCTGCTTGGAGAAATGCAGCTGGATTTTGCCGTGCTCGTCATTCAGGTCGGCAAAGGCTGCCTTGCCCATGTGACGCATCAGGGTCACGCGCCCGGCCAGGGCGTAGACCTCTTCGGGCCATTCCTGCCCACTTTCCAGTTCGCCGGGGTGGGCGGCCAGCACGTCGCGGGCGTGGTGGGTGCGCGCGTAGCTGTAGGGGTAGGCTTCAAAGCCGGCGGCAACCTGCGCGTCCAGGTTGTTCAGGCGGCTGACGGTCTGCTCGTGCAGGCCCTCGGGGCGCGGCGCGGGGGGGACGTCGGACATGAGGGGAAGTATAGGGGCGGGTTGGTGGCAGATGGCAGAAGGCAAATGGCTCAGGGCGGATGGCGGCTGACAAAAAGCAGATGGCCCAGGCTGTTTCGCCTTCTGCCATCTGCCATTGACCATCTGCGTCCGTTGAGTGGTTGTGGTCTTCGCCGCGCGGGGCGGCCCGCGCGTTGCCGCTCATTTAAACACCGCGCCTGAAACCTAGTATTCGATGCTCTTCACCTTGTACTTCATCTGCTTGCCGTTATCCAGGTTCACCACAAAGGATTCGCCCTTCTTGCGGCCCATCAGTTCCTTGCCCACCGGGCTGTCTTCAGAGACGCGGGGCAGGCTGCCGCCGGTCACGGTGGCTTCGGCGGCGCTGACCACCTGGACCTTCATGTCCTTTTTGGTCGTTTCGTTGGCCAGCACCACAATGGCGCCCAGCTCAATGCGGCCGTCATGCTCGTGGTCCTCGATGACGGTGGCGCGGGCCAGGGTGTCTTCCAGCTCGTCAATGCGCGCCTCGATATTCATCTTCTCGCGCTTGGCGTCCTCTAACCCCGTGTCCTCGGTATCAGAGTTGGTTTCCATCTGCTCTTGCAGAATCCGGGTGGCTTCGGCCAGGCGGGCCATTTCCTGATCGAGCGTTTTTTGCAGCCGCTCGTACCCTTCGCGCGTGAGCTTTACCTGTCTGGTCGCTTGTGCCACTCTGGAGCCTCCGTTGCGCCGCCGGGCCATGCCATGCCCCGCTCGGCCATGATGGGTGGGTTGGGGTGAGAATTCGCCGCGCATTCTGCCACACGCCCCCAGCGCTGACAATGCGCTTTGCTAGGCGGCGGCCCCCGGGCGCAGGCCCCGCCGCGCCAGCAGGGTAAAAGCGCCCATCAGGAGGGCCAGCGTGCCCAGGCCCAGTGGCACCGCCGCCAGCCCAAAGCGGGCCAGCAGGGCCCCCAGCGCCGCTGGCGCCAGCACCCCGCCCACCGAACCCGCCACCAGCAGCAGCGGCACCAGCCGCGCCGAGAGGGTCTGGCTGGCCCAGGCCAGGGTGGTGCCGAACACCGGGGCCAGCGCCAGCCCCGCGCCCAGGAAGGCCACTGGGGCCCAGGCGGGCACCAGCGCCAGGGCGGCCAGGGTGATCAGGGCGGCGGCGCAGGCCAGCAGCAGGCGGTGGGGCGCCACCCGGCCTCCGAACACCCCGGTCAGCACCCGGCCCACGGTCAGGGCCCCCCAGAACAGGCTGAGAATCAGCGCGGCGCCCCCCACGCCGTGCCCGGTCAGGTAGCGCACGATCCAGGCGCCGTAACCGGCCTCCATGCCCACGTAGGCCACCAGCAGCGCGGCCAGCAGACCCGCCTGCACCCCGGGGCGGGCGGGCGCCGTCTCGGGGCGGCGGGTCACGATCTCGGGCACGCCCCACACGCGGCCCACGACAAACGTGGCGGCGCACAGGGCGGCCACCGTCAGGAAGGGGGCGGCCAGCCCGGCGCCCAGGCCCGCCACCAGCAGCGGCGACATCAGACTGCCCACCCCGAACACCGCGTTCACGAGGTTCACGGCGCGCGCCCCCACGCTGGCGTACGCGGCGTTCATGCAGGCGCTGACCCCGCCCAGGCCCAGGCCCCCCACGGCCGCCGCCGCCACCGCCAGCGGCCAGGTGGGGGCCAGCACCACGCCCACCATGCCCAGCGCCAGCACCAGCAGGCTCCACGAGGTGCCGGCCCGCGCGCTGAGGCGGCGCAGCAGCAGCCCTACCGGCAGCGGCGCGCAGGCCGAGCCCAGAAAGTGCGCGCTGGCGATGAGGCCCACGGTCGCCGTGGACACCCCGTAACGGGCCTCAAAGAGCCCAAAGGCCGGGCCGTACATGGCCTGAATGACCCCCAGGGTAAAAAAGGCCGCCGCGCCCGTGGCCAGCAGGGGCCAGGACAGCGGCACGGACGGGGTGGGGGCGGCATTCACAGCCGGGATGCTAGCAGGGCGCTCCGGTGGCGAGAGATCGCGTGTCTACAGAGCAAAGCTGCCCTGGGCGCTTCCCACGGCGGCTCCAGAGCACAGTCGGCAAGAGACAGCGGCGCCAAGGGCCCCTGCTGATCTCAGGTTGGCGCGGGCCCCGGAGCGGTCAGAAGCGGAAGAAGGGCAGGGCGTCTGCGCTCGGCGCCGCTGTGGCGTAGACACTGCCGTTGCCCGGCGGCAGATGCTGAAGGCGGTTGACGCCGCTCAGGTCGTCCACGTGGCAGACCTCCTGCCCGGGGTCGCAGCGAACCTGATGGGGTCGCCCGTCGAGCGTTCGGTGCACGCCCGTGGTCAGCCGGTTCAGCGCAAAGAGGTTCGCGCGGGCAAACGCGGCTTTCGCGGCCTCGTCGCGCAGGAAGGCTTCGGTGCTCAGGCCCTTCTCGGCCAGCAGGCGGGCCAGATGGGCGGTTCGCTCGTCGTCGCCCATATTCGGCACCAGGACCGCCACCGGCCCCTGCACGGCGGCGAGGGTGGGCAAAAGGGCCTCGCAGTACACGTCGGTCTGACTGCGGGCGCAGGACCGGACATAGTCGCGCGCACTGACTGGGCTATAAAGATCCAGCCCCTGAGGGTCACAGGCCGCCAGGGTCAGGGCCAGGAGGGTCCACCCCAGGACATGGCGGGTCATGGCCCCAGGGGCGGCGCGCCGGCCACCCGCTGCCCAGCCTGCCCCGCCCCTCAGCGCCGGATGTTCACGATGGTCACGCCGTGGCCGCCCTGGTTGGCCTCGGCGTCGTGGAAGGATTCGACCTTCTTCTCGCCCTTCAGGTACTCGCGCAGCAGGCGCCGCAGCACGCCCTGGCCCTTGCCGTGCACCACGCGCAGCGGGCTTTCTTTCAGGGCGTGGGCTTCCAGAATGGCGGCGCGCAGTTCTTCCACCGCCTCTTCTACGCCCAGGCCGCGCAGCTGCAGTTCGTTCTGGAAGGTGCTGGCGGTCGTGCCGGTAAAGCGTGGGCCCCGGGTCTTGGGCGCGCCCGCCGCCACCGGCTTGGGCTCGCCCTTCAAGCGCACGTCGCGGCGCTTGACGCCCACCTTCATCACGCCCAGCTGCACCACCAGATCGTCGCCGCGCAGTTCCAGTACCTGCCCGCTGGCGTTGTAGGCCGGCACGTCCACCACGCTGCCTACGCGAATGGGGTCGCCCCGGTCCTCGCGCGGGGCCGCCGCCGGGCGGGCCTTCTGGGCAGCCACGCGCAGCTCGCGCAGTTCCTGCATCACGCGCGGGCGGGCGCTGTCTTCCTGGGCGCGGGCGCGCAGGGTCCGCACCCGCTCAATGGCGTCGGCGTACAGCGATTCGGCCTTCTGGGCGGCCTCAGCCAGCATCTCGCCCCGGCGGGCTTCCAGGGTTTCGCGCTCCTGCCGCACCCGGCCCAGTTCGGCCTCGGCGCTCTGGCGGGCGGCGGCGGTGGCGTCCAGCTGGGCGCGCAGGTCGCGGCGCTCTCGCTCCAGGCCCTCCAACATGCGCTCCATCAGGCCAGCGTCGGGGCCCAGCAGCTCCTCGGCGCGGTTCAGGACACCGGCGAGCAGCCCCATGCGCTGCGCAATCGCCAGCGCAAAGGAACGCCCCGGCTGTCCCACCTGCAAGACGTAGGTGGGGGCCAGGGTGTCCACATCAAAGCCCATCGAGGCGTTTTTCAGGCCCGGCGTTTCCAGCGCAAACAGCTTCAGGGGCGAGAGGTGCGAGGTAATGACGCCGCGCGCGTCCTGCGCCAGCAGACACTCGATCATCGCTTGGGCCAGTGCGGCGCCCTCGTTGGGGTCGGTGCCCGAACCCAACTCGTCCACCAGCACCAGCGTGTCGGGGGCGGCGTGGCGCAGCACGTAGCGCAGGTGCTTGAGGTGACTGGCAAAGGTGGACAGGGACGCCTCAATGCTCTGTTCGTCGCCAATGTCCACCAGCACGTCGCGCACCACCGGCAACTTCGCGCTGGCCGCCGCCACGTACATGCCGCACTGGTGCATCAACACGGCCAGACCCAGGGTTTTGATGGTGGCCGTCTTGCCGCCCATGTTGGGGCCTGTGATCAGCAGCAGCTTGGTGTCGCCCAGCGAGATGTCGTTGGCGACCGGGTTTTCAATCAGGGGGTGACGCACCTCGCGCAGGTCGTAGGTGCCGCCGGGCACGCTCTCGGGCCGGTTCAGGCGCCAGTCGCGGGCCAGCCGGGCCTTGGCGGCGATCAGGTCCAGTTCGCCCACGGCCGAAAGGGTCAGGGGCACGGCGCTGTCGGCGGCCAGCAGGCCCGACAGTTCCGTCAAAATGCGCCGGACCTCGGCTTCTTCGTCCAGGATCAGGCGCGTGAGTTCGTTGTTCAGCTGCGTCACCGCCGCCGGTTCCACAAAGTAGGTCTGGCCGGTGGCGCTGGCGTCCACGATGATGCCCTGCACCTGCCCCACCCGGCTGGCCTGCACCGGCAGCACGTAGCGGTCGCGGCGAATGGTGACGATGTGCTCCTGCAATACGTCGGCCCACTTGTCCAGCGTGGCGGCCAGTTTTTCCCGGATGCGCCCGCGCAGGGGCTCAATGCGTTTGCGCAGGTCGCGCAGGCGCGGGCTGGCGTCGTCGCGCACGGCGCCGTCGCGGTCCAGGGCCGAGAGCACCCGGCGCACCAGCTCACTGTGGTCGCCCAGGTCCCCGGCCACCTCGCGCAGCGGCCCGCGCGAATTGGCATTGATGGCGCGCCCCACCGTCATGGCGCCGTCCAGGGAATAGGCGGCGCTCAGCAGTTCCTGCCCAGTCAGCACCCGGCCTTCCTGCGCGCGGGCGTGCAGCTCACTGATGTCCTGAATGCCGCCCAGGGACAGACTGACCCCGAACAGGGCGTCTTCCACCTCGTCCAGTTCCCGCGCAATCCGCCCGGCGTCGCTCGACGGGCGCAGGCTGCGGGCACGCGCCGCCCCCAGGGTGGTGGCGCTGCGCTCGGCCAGGGCAGAGAGGATGCGGGGAAAATCCAGGGCGGACAGGGCGCGGGCATCGAAGGACATCTCGCTCAGGAGCATACCGGCCACGCCCCAGCCTGACCGTGCGCCGAGTGGCTTAGAAAGCATTGACCCAATTCGGGGAGGGAAAAGAGACGGATGTCCGGGAATTGGACCTGGAAGGCTCCGCAGGAGAGAAGCATCCAGTTCTGTCCCGGATGCTCCAGAAATGGACAGCAGGCCCTACCAGAAATGGTTCGGACACTTTTTAAGCCTGTGGAGGGGGCCGTTCCGAAAACGTGGTGTGGGCGACTGAGCCCGCTCACCCCCCTCTGCTGCGCAGCTTTTCAAGCCCCAACCTCTCGCGGTGCGAGCTGTCCCAGCCCTACACAAGGGGAAAGAGCAAAAATACCGTATTGATTGCTGCTCGTTGCCGTGGACGCTGAACCTGGCCGAACCATTGACCAGAACGCATTGGCCCAATTCCCAATTCAGGAAGAGGCGCGCCGACCCCAATGGGTGGCGCGCTCCCCCTGCTGGTGCCCGGCGGCTAACTGAGGGCCGGGTGCCCAGCGGTAGTCCCCAGGTCTGTGACCACATAGGCGCAGCCCTGACAGGCGCCCTCGCCGGTCTGCATGTACCAGCGGCAGCGGTCCCGGATGCTGCACGCGGGCAGGGCCGCGCCGGGCTGCGTGGGCACCACCTCGGCCACCGCGTCAATCACGCCGCAGCGCTGCCCGGTCCACTGCGCGCAGCCCCCGGCCTGACAGGGCGAGGCGAAGCGGAAGCGTTTTTCCGGCGCGCGGCCGGTGTGGGCGGCGGCCACAAACTCGGCGTCCACCTCCAGGGCGCTGGGCAGCAGCTGAATCAGGCCGCCGGGCGCCACCACGCCGATCAGCAGATGGCCGGGCGCGCAGGTGGAACTGGGACACAGCAGCGGCCCACGGGGCAAGGCGGTCATGGCCTAGCGGGTGAACGACCGCAGCCGCTCGGCAATCTGCTTGTCCGGGCGAATAAAAATGCCCATCCACTCTTTGGGAAACTTGTAGTGCAGTTCGCTGTCGCCGTGCAGGTCCAGCTCGGCGAGGGTCTGCATGGTGGTCAGGCGCAGGCGGCGGTCCAGCAGGGCGCGGAACTCGGGCGAGAGTGGGGTGTCACCGAAATCCACGGTGAAGGTGGCGCTGCGGCGGGCGGGCGCGGGCTGGTCGGTCATGATCCTCTCCTCCAGGGGTGACGGGCCGGCAAAACGGGACGGCGAGAGCTGAGGGCGGCTGGGCAAACGGTGGCGACAGGTCGCGGGCAATGGCCTCCCCTGCCCTGCAGGCGGCAGAGCGGCGCCGCAGGGGCGGGCGCGGGAACAGGACCGGGCGGGCGTGCTGGCGGCGCTGTTCGGGCGCTGGGCCCAGTGAACACCGCCCCCCATGATCAGGCCGTGATCAGCAGAGGGGCGGGTCAGGGCGACGTGGCCGCGCCACCCCTGCAGAACTCTCCGGCCCCGGGCGAACGCAGCCGGCTGACTACCAGTCAAAACTCCTGACAGCCAAGGAAAAGTCGGCGCCTTTAGGGTGTTTCTGCAATGAAAACCCGGAGCCGACACCCCCACGAGACCTTGCAGACTGCGCTGCGGTCTGCGTTTCCCATCGATGCCCGGCGCCTGGAGGTGCTGGCAGCCTTGATCTTGGCCATGGTGCAAGCCCGCAGTGTCGTGCTGTACACCTTGAAGACCCATGGGCCGTTACCCGGCTCACTCGACACGCGGTACCAGCGGTTGCGCCGGTTTGTCCGTTTCGAGTTCCCTGCCCAGCTCTTCGCACGGTTTGCGCTCTCATTCCTCCCGGACAGCGAGCTGCACCTGATCCTGGACCGCACCAATTGGAAGCTCGGCAAGCAGGATGTCAATATTCTCCTCCTGTCCGCCGTCTGGGACGGCTTCAGTCTGCCGCTGATGTGGGCCCTGCTCCCTCATGGGGGCAGCAGCTCGCAACAGGTGCGCGAAGCGCTCCTGAGCCGATTCCTTCAGTGTTGCCCCGAGCGACACATTGGAACTCTGCTGGCGGACCGGGAGTTCATCGGGAAGTCGTGGTTCACGTATCTGCATCAGCATGGCATTGCGCCCTGTATTCGTCTCCCGGCCATAACCACCATCGGAACCGGCAAACTGCCCATCTGGGCCTGCTTTAAGAAGCTTC
The DNA here is from genome assembly GCF_020166415.1 of Deinococcus multiflagellatus. NCBI lineage: Bacteria > Thermotogati > Deinococcota > Deinococci > Deinococcales > Deinococcaceae > Deinococcus > Deinococcus multiflagellatus. Next base: position 313,240 of record NZ_JAIQXV010000002.1, on the reverse strand, counting down.
AGACGGGCGAGATTCGCTGCCGGCACCGCTCTGTCGTCGTCTACGGCGTGCCCTTGCGCCTGTGTGCCACCAAGAATGCTGCTGGAGAGGTCTTGTACCTCGCTTATCGGGGCCACGCTTCGGTGAATCTCCGCCGCTATGCCCAGCGCTGGCAGGCAGAAAATCTGCACTCAGCTCTCAAAACCAGAGGCTTTAATCTGGAAGACACTGGCCTGACACAGGCTGAACGTGTCTCGACGCTGCTCACCTGCGTGTCTGCCGCCTTCATCTGGGCCTGCGTCACGGGCCAGCTCTTGGCCGCCAAACAGCCTGTTAAACGCAAGAAACACGGACACCGCATGGTGTCCGTGTTCCGAATGGGCCTTGACCATCTTCAAGATCTGTTGCTTCACCCATCGCCTTCTGCTTGGCAAAGCGTGCAGCGACTTTTAGGCCGTTTTGAAGGCAAGAGGGGACTCAGCCGTTCAAGTCCTCCATCAAACACGTTTGCTTGATCATTTTTCGTTCTTTGCCTTCACCCTTGAATGACAATCGGATATAAGAAACAGGGTTTATCGTCTCTATCTCGGCAACTGCATTCGGGGAGATTAATTTTCGCACAACCTGAGCATTATCGCGAGAAATAAGCTCTTCGACGTTCTCGATATGGATAGGAAGAGTTTCTTGCGCAGAAACATTTACCTGTTTGGACGCCACTTGATCCCACCCAACGTAATAGTGGTCCTCGTCAGTGACTTCAGATGTGTGGAGACATGGATTCTGCGTTCCCAAGAAGGCTTGCGCTTGGACCTGTAACTGTTGGGCCGCCTGATTGGGTGCAGATGAGCAGGACGAGAGCCCAATAATCAACAGGCTAGCCCGGAATCCACTACGTCCTTCTACCCACCAGTTCATCCCGTTAGTGTGCCACTTCCGTTCGCAGAAGGAAGAGCAATATTCGGCCGACCGGTGGCAAGTGTGCTGTAAATGTGGGAGTGATCAGCAGGGCCTGATTTCTCAGCCGCTTCTTCCGCCTAGCACCATTACTGATCCGAGCATAAATCTGTAGCGCGCTCCTTGCCCGAGGGGGCGACCATTCACCATATCGGGGTCAAGTGCCGACGAGTGGCCCCAGGTGTACTCCGCCTCCTCTGCTGCTATGGATCAACGCACGGATCAGTAGATTAACGGCTCTGATTGACGTTGACGACGAGTTTTGACTGGTAGTCAGCGCAGCCGGTACGCTGAAGCCGATGAAACTGGCCGAAGCCCTGATTGAACGTGCCGACCTTCAAAAACGCGCCGCTCAGCTGGAAGAGCGCCTTGTTCGGAACATGCTGGTGCAGGAAGGCGAGGAGCCGTCGGAGTCGCCCCAGGCCCTGTTGGAAGAGTTCGACCGGGTGGTCGGCGCGCTGAATACCCTGCTGCCCCGGATTCACCGCGCCAACCTGTCGGCCACGCTGCCGGGCGGTGAAACCCTGACCGACGCCCTGACAAGGCGTGACCTGCTCGACCTGCGCCTGAAGGCGTTGCGCCGCGCCGCCCTGACCGCCTCTGAACGCCCCACCCGCTACAGCACCAGCGAAGTGCGTATTCTCCCCACCCTGCCCGCCCGGGTGCTCCAGACGCAGGTGGACGCACTGGCCAAAGCCCGCCGCGAACTGGAAGCCCAGATTCAGCAGACCAACTGGTTGACGGACCTGCCCGCTTAGGCGCACAGTGCAGAGCGGAGAGGCCCACAGGGCGAGCGGAAGTCCCCCTCGCAACAGGGTTACGTTGCAACCTCCCGCAGGCACTGGGGCAAGTGTCACCCCTCTCACCGGGCACGCCCAGCACCCCTCACGCCTGACCTTGAACGCTTCACCCCTCACCACCACGCTTCGGCGTCCGGTGAGCCTCTCCACCCCGCCTGCTTCTCTGACGAGCAGGCGGGGCTGTTTTGGCCTTCAGGCCGGTGCCTGATCCGGGGGTTAGGCCTGTGTCCCGCCCCCCACCGCCGCCAGAAACCCCTTAGGGTCGTCTACATGCAGGCTGAGCTGGGCGGCCGTTTTCGTCATCCCGTAGGGCCCCAGCACGCGCACCGGCTGGGCAAAGGTGAGCACCACGTTCGGTTTTACCCCCACCGCGATGGTGGGCACAGCGGCGTCTTGTCCGGCCACAACGGCGCGGGCCGATTGCACGTTGACCAGCGGCGTGCTGGCGGTCCAGTGCAGCCCGGTACGCAGGTACAGGCGGCGGTGGGTGACGGTCAGGGGGCGGCGCGCCAGCGCGCGGGTGTAGGCCAGCAGCCACCCGGCGCCCAGCGCGTTCGCGGCCAGATGCAGGGCCGCCGCCGTGGGCGAGTGCGGGGCCAGCACAAAATGAACCGGCAGGCTTTCCAGGGCGGTGTAAAACAGCAGCAGCGTCACTGTGCCGGGCACCGAAGAGCCGCGCTGGGTGCCGAAGTGCTGGCCTTCGGGGAGGGCCGGGCGGCGCCACAGGTGGGGCCACAGCAGGGCGTCGTAGCTCAGCAGCCGGGCCATGCGGGGCGAGGGCAGCGCGCGGGCCAGCGAGGCCTCGGCGCGCTCCACATCGTCGAGTTCGGCAAAGCCTTCGGGGAGGGGCCGGCGCAGGCCCCGCAGGCCCAGGGCCGCGCCTGCCACCAGCACCGCCACGCCCAGCCCCCACCAATCCCGCACCAGCGGGACGCACAGGGCCAGCACGAGTCCGCCGCGCAGGCCCAGCAGCAGGGCGCGGGGCCAGTGGCGTTCCTGGCGTGGCGACGCGGCCCACACCAGCAGGGCGGTGGTCAGGGTGGCGTCGAACAGCGCGGCGCCGGCCAGCAGCGTGCGGCCCTGGGGCGTGGCGTACGGCAGCAGGACCAGGGCCGTGACCGCAGCCAGCAGCGGCACCAGCCAGGAGAGACGAATGTGGGGCGGGGGCAGAACAGGGCGGCTGAGCATGACGGAAGCACCTCCGGCGAAATTGTGGTGCCTGCACAGTAGGGAAAAGGGCGCCGTCGAATGTCCTGTCTGTCAGGGCTTAGCCGTCAGAGCTTGGCCCTCAGCCCCCGCCGCCCTCCCCTTCCCCGTGGGCGTCTTTGAGCTTGCGCCAGCGCTCCGCCACGCGCGCTTCCCAGCCCTCGCCGGTGGGGGCGTACAGGTCCAGTTGCACGCCGTCTGGCACGTAAGACTGGGCAAACGAACCTTCCGGGTCGTCGAAGTAGTAGGCGTAGGCCTGCCCGTAGCCCTGCTGGCGCATCAGGGCGGTGGGGGCGTTGCGCAGGTGCAGGGGCACGGGCAGGCTTTCGCCCTCGCGCACGGCCTTCAGGGCCTCGCCCCAGGCCACATACACGCTGTTGCTCTTGGGCGCCAGGGCGAGATACACCACCGCCTGCGCCAGCGCCAGATCCCCTTCGGGGTGGCCCAGAAACTCGGCGGTGTCGTGGGCGGCCACCGCCAGCCGCAGGGCCTGGGGATCGGCCAGCCCAATGTCCTCGGCGGCCATGCGGATGATGCGCCGGGCAATGTAGCGGGGATCGGCGCCGCCCTCCACCATGCGGGCCAGCCAGTACAGGCTGGCGTCCACATGGCTGGCCCGCACGCTCTTGTGCAGCGCGGAAATCAGGTTGTAAAAATCCTCGCCGTTCTTGTCCATCTGCGGCAGGTGGCGCCCGAACGCCTCAGTGATGGCTTCTGGGGTCACCGGATTGGCCAGGGTGGCGGCCACCTCCAGCGTGCTCAGGGCGCGCCGGGCGTCGCCCTCGGCAAGGCGGGCCAGAAGGTCCAGGGCCTCGGGCTGGGCCGTGACCCCACTCAGGCCCCGTTCGTCGATCAGGGCGCGCTCCAGCAGGCCGCGCACCTCCCCCTGGCTCAGGGCCTGCAGCACCAGGGTGCGGGCGCGCGAGCGCAGCGCCGGGTTCACCTCGAATGACGGGTTTTCGGTGGTGGCGCCGATCAGGGTCAGCAGCCCCGACTCCACATGCGGCAGCAGAGCGTCCTGCTGGGCCTTGTTGAAGCGGTGAATTTCATCCAGAAACAGCACGGTGCGCAGGCCCCGGGCGCGCTGGCGCTCGGCCTCGGCCACGGCGTCGCGCACGTCCTTAACCCCGGCACTCACCGCCGACAGGGCGATGAAATGCGCGCCCACCTCGCCCGCCAGCAGCCGCGCCAGGGTGGTTTTGCCCACGCCGGGCGGGCCCCACAGAATCAGGCTGCCCAGGCGCCCGCCCTGCAGCACGCGGGTCAGTGGCTTGCCGGGCCCCAGCAGGTGGGTCTGCCCCGCCACCTCGGCCACCGAGCGGGGGCGCAGGCGCTCGGCCAGGGGGGCAGGCGGATCAAACAGCGTCACAGGCGCCAGCATACGGGCCGGCCCGGCCCCCCGTGGACCGTGCTTTTCTTTAGGGAGCCGCCCCGGTGCCCCCAGACCGCGCCAGAATGCCGGCATGGACGAGACAACCCTGCGGCATCAGGTGGCGTTGACGGGCTTTGCGCCCGGGGTGCAGGTGCAGCAGGTGCCCGGCCCCGGGCTGGTGCTGCGCGCCACCGACGGCGCGGGGCGTGGCTTAGAGGTGCAACTGACCGACGAGGCCGCGCGCCTGTACGGCGAGGGCCCGGCGGTCTCGGTCACCCTGGACCGGCTGAAACAGGCCGCCGACGCGGGGCTGCCGGAGGCGCGGCCGGACGGCACGTTCGAGCGGCTGGTGTTCGTGGGGGACTGAAGGGCCATGGGCTCTGGGCCATGAGCCATGGGGAAAGACACTGAGAGGGCCATGGGCTATGGGCCGTGAGCCATGAGACACCTTGCCCCTTCCTGCGGTAGAGGACCTTCCATACGGGGAGCGGGGCAACCGGTCAAGACTTGCTGTTCCAGAGACCCACGCGTCTGGGCTTAGGGCTTAGGGCTCAAAGCCCATGGCTCATGGCTCATGGCTCGTGCCCCCTCTGCCCCCCCAGCCACGCGCGGGCATACTCGCCCGGCTGGCCGCGCAGGGCCGGCAGCGCGTCGGGGGCGAAAAAGGCCAACTCCACCCCTTCCACGCCGTCGGGGACGGGGGTGCCGTGCCACGCATCCACGCGGTAGATGGCGGTGTAAAAATGCGCCTGATCGCCATTGGGGACTGTCCGCAGCGGCGTGGTCAGCAGGTCCAGCAGGGTCGCGGCCTGCACGGTCAGGGCGGTTTCCTCCCAGACCTCGCGCTGCAGGGTGACCAGGGGCGGCTCGCCCAGATCGCACAGGCCGCCGGGCAGGGCCCACACGTCGCGGCCCGCCAGCCGTTGCAGCAGCAAGCGGCCCTGGGCATCCCGGATCAGGCCGCACGCGCCCATCAGGTTGACCGGACGGTGGCCGATCAGGGCGCGCAGGTCGGCGATGTAGTCAGGCATTGGGGCGCAGTGTAGCGGCGCCCGTGCCGTGGGCGGGCCGCAGGTGCCGGGCCATTGAAGGGCCTCGCCCCTCCCCCATGCCAACGTTTCAGAACAGCGCAGAAACGTTTCCATTCTCGGGGCGAGGCCCTTTTTTTGGTTCTCGCTCTGCGACGCCGCTGTTCCAGCCCGCTCGGTTGATCTCAAGATCAACAGCGAGCGACTGAGAAGGAGCCATTTCAAAGGGGTGGGTTTCTCTTGAAATCCACGCCGGGCACAATGCCCCCATGCCCGAACCCCAGGCCACCCCCCTCCAGATCACCACCCCCGCGCAGGCGGCGGCGCTGCTGGACTTCACGTATGGGGCCCGCCTTCTGGAACAGTTTCTGAGCCCCCGCACCGCCAGTCAGGCGGCCCGCGCACTGGGCGAACCCGCCAACCGCGTGGCCTACCATGTGGGCAAGCTGGCGCGCACGGGCCTGCTGCTCGCCGATGGTCGCCAGGGCAAGGGCACGCTGTACCGCGCCGCCGCCCAGACGTTTCAGGTGCCGCGCGACCTCGTGCGGATGGACGAACCCCTGACGCTGATTGAGCCGGTCATGCGCGAGATCACGGGCGCCTACGCCCGCGCGGTGCTGGGCTGGCAGACGCGGCAGGACCTGGGAGAGCCACACGGGGACACCCACCTGACCGTGAGCCTGGGGGTCACGGCCGCAGCGGGCGACCCCGCACCAGCGGGCCCCTACCCCCCGGCCATGCGCCTGCGGGCGGTTCAGCTCACCCCAGAGCGGTACCGGCAGGTGCAGGCGGCCCTGGATCAGCTGCTGAGCGAACTGGAGGATGGCCCTGCCCCCGCACCGGACCGCGCCCAGCCCACCACCTTCGTCCTGATGAGTTTTCCCGGCCATCTGCACGGGCCCTGAGAGCCGGGCCGACGCCCCCTTCCACGCCCCCACACCCCACATTCAGGCCAGCCGCCAAGGCCCGGCCCAGGAGCCCCTATGTCGCAGCCGACCCCCCTGCCCGTCCCCACCCACTCGCCCCGCCTGCCCGCTGGCCTTCGCCTGGAGCCCTACGACGCCCGCACCGCCCCGGACGCGCTGGTGGAGGCGCTGGCGGCCTTTGCCACCGCCCAGTTGCACGAGCGGCAGCCGGATGATCCGGCCATTCAGCCCGGCCAGCTGGCCGCGCAGCTGCGCCACCTGCCCCCATTCGTGGCCCTGCCGGCCTGGGCCGTGTGGGACGGCGGGCGCGTGGTGGCCGAGGCAAACATAGCCCTGGTGAACCTGGACCAGAACCGGCATCTGGCGCAGGTGAACCTGGGGGTGCTGGCCCCCTACCGCCGCCAGGGCCTGGGCCGCACCCTGCTGGCGCAGGTGACGGAAGCCGCCCACGAGGCTGAGCGCCGACTGCTGCTGCTGGGCAGCCACGCCCGGGTGCCCGCCGGCGAGGCGGCCCTGCGCCGCGCTGGGGCCACCCCGGGCCTGAGCGCGCAGGTGAACCAGCTGGCGCTGGCAGACCTGTCACACGAACAGCTGGCGCAGTGGGCCGCCCAGGGACAGGCGCGCGCCCAGGGCCACCGCCTGGACCTGTGGGAAGGCGAGGTGCCTGGGGCCGATCTCGCCGCCTTTGCCGAACTGACCCAGGTGATGAACGACCAGCCACTGGGCGACCTGGACATGGAGGACAGCGCCCTGAGCACCGAGCAGTTCCGCGAGGCGGAGGCGCATTTTCAGGCCTCGGGGCGCCAGCGCGTGCTGGTGGTGGCCCGGCGGCCGAACGACGGCGGCCTCGTGGGCTTTACCGAACTGACATGGCACCCCGCGCGGCCGACCCTGCTGGCCCAGGGCGCCACCGGGGTCCGCCCCGAGGCGCGGGGCCTGGGGCTGGGCCGCTGGCTGAAAGCCGCCGCCCTGCAGCGCGCCCTGGCCCGCAACCCGGAAGCCCGCTTTGTACGCACCGAAAACGCCGACAGCAACGCGGCCATGCGCCGGATCAACGAGGAAATGGGCTTCCGGCCCTACTCGACCACCACCCTCTGGCAACTGGAGGTGGCCCAGGCACAGGCGTATCTGGCCGGGGCGGCGGCGCGCTAGATGGGACGAGCGGGGCGGCCGGAAAGATGCTGGCCGTCCCGCTGCGCCTGGCACGTCTAGAGCCGCCGACCTAAAGATGGTTGGGTCTCGACCCTCTCCCCTCGTGGAACTCGAAGAGCTGCGTCGCAGCGAGGGGTGAGGGCGTTCTTTCGTCAACCGCTCTAGTTCTCGTAGGTGCGCGCCACGCTGGTCAGGACGCTGCGGTATTCGCCCGCCGTGATCAGGCCCATCGCCATGGCGTGGCTGGCGGCGTTCAGGCTGTCGGCGGCCAGCACGAGGTCCACCCCGGCCTTGCGCACCTCCTCGCGCAGTTTCAGCACGCCCTCGTCGCGGCTGGCCTCAGTCACGTCGCGGATGTACACGGCCAGCACGCGGTTGGGGTGGCGGTGCACCACCTCGGCGTAGATTTCGGGGTCCTTTTCGCCGCTGTCGCCCACCAGCACAAAGGGCAGTTCTGGAAAACGCTCGAAAATCCGCTCGATGACCGTGTGCTTGTGCCCGCCGTGCCCGCCTAGCAGGTCCATGCCCCAGTTGCGCAGGAACATGGGCCCCAGCGGAATGCGGCGGTAGTCCAGAAACTGCCACAGCAGATCGAACAGATTCCACGGGCTGCTGGACACGTAGAAGATGGGGTTGCGGGCCTCGCCGTCGCGGGTGAGCGCGCGGTACAGGGCGCCCACGCCGGGGAACGGCAGGCGGGTGCGGGCGTTGCCGGTGAGCACGGTGCTCAGCATGCGCGGCAGGCTGGTCACGTCCGACTTAAGGACGGTGTCGTCCAGGTCGCTGATCACGCCAAAGCGCGCCGCCGAGACCACCTGCACCCGGGCCACGGCGCTGACCTCGCGGCCCTCCATCTTCAGGCTCACCTGATGCCAGCCGCCCCCCAGCGGCGAACTGGGCGTGAAGTTCAGGGTGAAGTAGCCGTCGCTGTCGCTGACCGCGCCCACCGTCACGCCGTCCAGGGTGCCCAGCACCTTGACCCCGGCCACCTCGCGCGAGAGCAGGCGGCGCAGCATGTTGCGGGCGTTCTGCCAGCGGCGGTCACCCTTGCGGGCCGGGGCCAGGGTGCGCGGCAGCAGCACCCGCCCGGTCAGCTCTACATGCTGCGGGGTGCCCCAGCCCACGTAGGGCTGCAGAATCAGCTTGCCGCGCGCCCGGCGGGGCTGCACGTAGCCGCTAAAGGCCCGGTCCACGGTCAGCACCGCCCGTTCCAGCGACGGCTGAATGGTCTTGAAAGCGGTCTTGACCAGATTCACCCGCCCAGTCTAAGCGGCGCCTGCCCCCGGCCGCGTAAAGGCCACCTTGCGCCTTTGTTCAAACCGGGGCTGGGGCTCAGCGCCGCGCGGCGTCTGAAGCGCCGCTGTGGTCGTAACGGCGCCAGATCAGGCGCTGCACCACCCAGTCGCCCAGGGCCGGAAAGTGGCGCTCCAGCCACACCAGCGCGCGGTAGGGGGCAGGCACAACCGTTTCGGCACGCGGGCGCAGCAGCACGGCCGCCACAGCGCGCGCCACCACCTCGGGGCCCGGCATGGGCAGGCGGGCGCGGGCGGTCATCTCGCTTTTCACGAAGCCCGGCGCCACCAGGCTGACATGCACGCCGCTGCCCAGCAGTTCGCGCCGCAGGGCCAGCGAAAAGCCGCGCAGCCCGAACTTGCTGGCCGAATAGATGCCGTTGGTGGCCGCCAGCCCCGCCACCGAGCCGATGTTCACAATGTGGCCGCTGCCCTGGGCGCGCAGGGCGGGCAGCAGCAGGCGCGTGAGTTCAACCGGCGCTTCGAGGTTCACCCGCAACACCCGCAGGGGATCGGCGTCGTTCCACCACCAGCCGCGCTCCACGGTGACCCCGGCGTTGTTCACCAGCACGTCAATGCGGCCAAAGTGGGCCTGGGCGGCGGCCAGCAGCGCGCGGCGCGAGGCGTCGTCGGTGACATCGGTGGGCACGGCGATCACCCGCGCGCCGGACGGGTCCAGGCGGCGGGCCAGGGCGTGCAGCTCGCCCTCGCGGCGGGCGGCCAGCACCAGGGCGTAGCCCAGATCGGCCAGTTCCTCGGCGGTGGCCCGGCCAATGCCGCTGGACGCTCCGGTGAGCACCACCACAGGGCGCGCGGTGGGATGGGTGGGGAGGACGGGCCCCGCAGAAGCGTTCATAGGGGTGATGGTAGCCCCAATGCGGCTCCTAAAGGGGCGTCTCTGGCCTGCTTGAGACCGAAGGCGTACCCTTCCCTGCCGCCAGCGCCGCTGTTTCGCCGGTCCTTCACCCACAGCGGCGGCCCGTTCCGCCCCCAGGCCAGAATGCGGCCCCTCTCCCCCCCGCTGCCTTTGGCAGACACCGCCCAGGGTCGCTCCGCGCTTAAGAGGCGCTCTGGGTACCGCTCAGGTCGGCGTCAGATGGGGGCGGCACACTGCACGGATGACCCCCCGACTGCTTGCCTGCACGCTGCTGGGCGCGGCCCTGCTGGGTTCGGCCGCCCCCGCGCAGGACCTCACGCTGCCGGAACTCAGCCCGCTGCCAGCGGCCCCCCGGTCCAGCGCCCCGCTGGTGCCGCTGCCGTCCAGCACGGCCCCAACGACCCCCACCCCCAGCGCCTCGGCCGCCAGCGCCATCACGCCCAGCGATCCCCTGTACGCGCGGCAGTGGAACCTCAGCGCGGTCCGGCTGCCGCAGGCCTGGGCGCTGCTGCCCGGCGCCGGCAATGGCCCCCGGGGCGCCCCGGTGACCGTGGCCGTGCTGGACACCGGCTACGTGCCCAGCCCCGAACTGGGCGCGCGGGCCATCAATGGCTACGACTTCGTGAGCAGCCCGGCCCGCGCGGGGGACGGCACTGGCCGCGACCCGGATGCCCACGCGGTGGGCGAGTTCGCCTACCACGGCGAGATCATCGCCAACCTGATCGGCGCGGCGCACGACGGGCGGGGCATGGCGGGCATCAACCCGCAGGCGCGGGTGGTCCATGTGCGGGTGGCGGCGGTGGACGGCACCATTGAGGTTCCGGATCTGGTGGACGGCCTGAAGTGGGCCGCTGGCCTGAGCGTCCCGGGCGTACCCGCCAACCCCAACCCAGCGCGAATTCTGAACCTCAGCCTGTACGCCGACTTTATTCCTCTGACGGGCTGCGACGCGCGGGTGCAGGCGGCAGTAGACGCCGTGACGGCCAAGGGCGCACTGGTCATTGCCGGCGCGGCCAACGACGGCCGGGACGCGGGCGGCTATTCCCCGGCCGGCTGCCGCAACGTGCTGACCGTGACCAGCGTGAACGCCGCCGGACAGCGTCCGGGCTACGCCAACTGGGGCCGCGCGGTGGCCCTGGCGGCCCCAGGGGGCGACCCCACGCAGGGCATTGTGGCCAGCAGCGCTGCGGGCCCAGGCGGCGAGCGCAGCCCCAACGGCACCAGCTTCGCCGCCCCCCACGCCGCCGGGGTGGCCAGCCTGCTGCTGGGCGTGCGCCCTGGCCTGAGCCCGGCCCTGCTGCGCTCGTACCTGAGCCGCAGCGCCGCGCCCTTCCCCGGGGGCCGCTGCGACCCCCAGCCCGAGCACAGTTGCGGCGCCGGCCTGCTGAATGCCGAAGGGGCCTTGAAACTCGCCCTGGCCTCCAGCCTGGGGAAGTGAGGGCGGGGGCTGCCGCAGGGGTCCAGAGGCGCAGGCGGGGAAGCTCTCTCGCCCTTGACCTGCGCCCAGAATCCCCTCGGACTGCTGGTTTCTCCACGAGCAGGGCTGCGGGAACAAGCTTGGGTCAGAGGCTGGCCCTGCTGCCCCCCTCCTTCTGCGAAGCCCTTCGAGTCCCACCCTGCCCCACAAGCAAGATCAGCGCTCTCACCGAACCACCCAGGTCAGTACCTCGATGCTGTGCGCATGAGGGCCCTCCTGATCTCTCTGCCAGGAAACGAGCCCGCTGCTTCGTGACAACGGGACCACCCGCCGCCCACAACAAAGCCGCGCCCCACTTCCGGGGCGCGGCGCTCATATCTTCTGGCAAACCTACAGATCGTCGTCCAGATCGCCGGCGTCCAGGCCCTGGTCGGGGGCGCCGGCCTGGGCGGGGGTGCTCTGCGGGCGCACGAAGCGCATGTAGTCCAGCCAGGGCGGCGTGTGGCCCAGCTGGCGGATCATCAGGGCAATCTGGGCGGTGTGGCGGACCTCGTGGGTCATCACGTTCCACAGCAGCTGGTCCAGGGTCACGGTGTCGCTGGCGGGGTCGTCCTGCACCAGCTTCACGCTGCGGTCCAGGTCCGGGCCACTGTCCAGCAGGGCCTGGGTGCGCCGGGTCACTTCCCGGCTGTACTCCAGAATCCAGTTCAGGTCGTACTGCTGCGCGCGCGGCTGCACCCAGTCGTGGGGGTACTGCGCCTGCACGCCGTCGCCCAGGGCAATGCCGTGCACCCAGTGGTCTTCCACATCGGTCACGTGCAGCAGCAGGTCCTTGATGCAGTGAAACCGGTCGCCGGTCTCAATGAGGTTCCGGTCCAGGTCCGCTGCCGGCAGGGCGCGCAGGAAGTTCCACAGCTGCTCCCGCGCAGCCGTCAGGTAGGCGTAGTACTCGCGCACGTTCATGAATGACCCACAGCATACCCCGCCGCGCCGCCCCCCGGCGCCACTTGCCTGCCTTGCGGGTCTTCCAGCAGCGGGCGCAGGGCCAACCTGACGTCCTGCACAGTCACCACGCTCACCAGGGCGTCACGCAACTCGGGGAAATCCGGCAGGTAGGCGGGCAGCACCTTGCGCAGCGGGCGCAGGGTCAGGCGCCCGGTGGGGTCGGCGTAGAACTGTTCCTGCAGCTCGGCGTGGCGCAGGGCGGTGCGGGCGCGCTGGACAGGCCCTGGGCGCTCGTCTTGGCCGGTGGCCAGTGCGCGGAAGATCCATGGGTTGCCCACCGCACCCCGGCCGATCATCACGGCGGCCACCCCCGTGCGCGCGCGCTGCCGGGCCATGGTCGGGGTGGTCACGTCGCCGCTGCCCACCACCGGCACCTTCACGCCCGCCGCCACGCGCGCAATGGCGTCCCAGTCGGCCTCGCCGGTATAACGCTGGGCACTGGTGCGGCCATGCACCGTGATCAGGGCCGCGCCCGCCGCTTCCAGGCCCTGGGCCACCTCCAGGCTGCGGTCATGGTCCCAGCCGAGGCGAATCTTGGCGCTCACGTCCAGCGCGGTCGCGCTCTTCATGGCGCGCACCAGTTCGTAGGCCACCTCGGGGGTCTGCAGCAGGCAGGCCCCGCCCCGCCCCCGGATCTTGGGCACCGGGCAGCCCATGTTCAGGTCCAGGGCCGCCGGGGCAAACCAGCGCTCGGCGCGGGCCACGGCCTCGGCCAGCACCTCACTGTCGGCGCCGAACAGCTGCACCACGCGCCCCTGCTCGCCGGGGTAGGGGCGGCCCAGGTTCAGTTTCTCGCTGTCGCCCCCCGAGACCAGCCCACGCGCGCTGATCATCTCGCTGACCGTCCACAGCGCGCCCTGCTCGGCGGCCAGCTGGCGCATGGGGGCGTCGCTGTAACCCGCCATGGGGGCCAGCACGGCGCCGGGGCGCGCGAGCTGACGGGCGTAAAAGTTCGGGGCGGCGATCATCTGTGCAGGGTAGCGCACCCGCCCCCCCTGTTCGGTGAAGTCGGCCTTGGGGCTCGGCTGTGACGGAATTCACCGCGTCCGGCTGCCGGGGGCGTATGCTCGGCTCAGTCCGGCCACCACTCAGCCGCTCTTTACCCGTCCCAGCCGGACCCGGGGAGGCCCTTTGAACGTTACGCCGCTGGCGCTGCACCACGCGCCGCTGCTCCACCAGCTGTACGCCGCGTCACCGGGATATTTCGAGCTCCTCAGCACGCGCCTGCCCAC